>WQUS01000163.1 GCA_009781965.1 Bacillota bacterium
GAATGTGCCGAGGATGCTGATTATAATTGTTTCCATCATACTGTAGAAGTACCCGTAATAATTTTGGACTGTTTCGACTTCATCAAAATATTCTTCTATGGTTTCTATTAGTTTTTTCATAACTGCATTATATCACGTTTTGCTCGATGAAACTAAATTTCCGTGGGGGGGTGTTTTTGGGTATGCCCTAAGTATAAAGCGTTTCACGCCTACATTTAGTAGTTTCGCTTACGACAAAACCGGCCCTTCGGGCCGCCGCACTTCTGCCGCGGCACATGGCGTTCGGCAGCGCTCTACACGGTCAGTTTCAAAGCATGATACGTATATCTTGCTAATTCCCTTACGGACATGAAAGTCAAGCATAAAGAAAAGGATGTCAGAAGCGACATCCCTAAAATAGTAATTCTAATTCCAAATATAACATAAACCCAAACCCTTGGCCAACAGGAAAAAACTGCCTCAAGTGGTTCGGATTATATTCGTTTGATGCCCGAGGCCGGACTCGAACCGGCACGGGATTGCTCCCGAAGGATTTTAAGTCCTTTGCGTCTACCATTCCGCCACTCGGGCAGGCTCAACTCAACTGTTGAAACACGCTCCCTTGAAACACATAAGATATTATAACTGATGCGGCATTTACTGTCAATTTCTTTTTACGTCATTTCATTAGAGGCCGGCGCTTTAACGCCGCCCCGCAAAGCGGGGTGCTGGGTTTACTTGAAACGGCGAAAAATCAGGCTTGCAAATCTGCATAATGGGTAGTGGGAACATGCCCTAATCACCTTTTATTTTTTCAAATCTTTGTTTGTAGAATTATACTACGTTCACTTCAGTTACGCCGCAGAATTGACGGCGTAATATTTATTTTTGACAAATTTGTTGTATTTTGCGTGTTTATATTGAAAAAACTACAATATTCGATATAATACTTACAGTTAGTAAAAATAATCTATTTACATAATGTAATTTTCCTGCGGTTACTTCATCGCTCACTAAACAGCCTCTATATTCGGTGAAAATAAACTTTCCGGACTATCGGTCAGAACGGTTTTTACCCGGTCGTTATTTTCTGCCGAATATATAGAAGGAGCACAAGGCATTGCGAGACAAAACGGCACCATGTATTGGTATCAAACGTAATCCTATTTCATCGGTCAAGTTTGTGGGAAGGTGTGAAAATTTATGAAAACAAGAGTTATGCAAAAGGATTGTAAAAACTGCAGCATCGTTTACCGTCAGGAAGAGGCTATTCACAACATAAAGTTGCTTTTAACCATCATTTTTGCAAAGATACAGTATGAAGAACTCACCGCGCAGCCGGATATGGCGCCGGAATTCGCAAGCTTTCTTTCATACATGAAAAAATCCAGCTTCAAGCTCATCAAAATTGTGAACGACGCCACAGACTTGGGAAGGCTTAGCCGCGGCGCGCTTTCACCGCGTTTGCGAAATTATGACGTTGTTGCGCTGATACGTGACCTTTTGGAAACTGCCACGCCTTTGGCCACCAATAAGAAATTACACCTAGAATTTACCAGCAACATATGTCAACTGACTACTGCGGTGGATAAAGAAATGCTAGAGCGAATCATGCTCAACCTGTTGTCAAACGCCATTAAGTTTTCACATGAAAACGGCATCATTACGGTACAGATTAATGAAAAACCCGAGTTGGTGCAGATTAGTGTTGCTGATAACGGAATCGGCATACCGCCAAACCGTGTTAAGGATATTTTTAACCGTTATGTCTCAGATGCCAATAGCCAAAACAAATATGGCGTTGGTGTCGGCCTGGCGGTAGCTCAGGGCCTAGCCAACTCGATGCAAGGGCTTATTTCTGTTAAATCCGGCGATTGGGGCACTATTATGACATTGTCCCTGCCCAAGCTTTCTACTGCAGATGAGGATGAGTTTAGATCTTTTTATTCGGACTTTTATAGCGACAATATGGTTCAAATTGAATTGTCAGACGAATTAGGGTAAGCCTTAAACTTGCCTCTAAATTTAGTGAACTACCCCGCAGTAAGCTGCGGGGCATCGGTTTACTACCCGCAGCTTCAGCTGCGAGGTAATAAACCTGTTCCCTTCGCGGGCGTCGCGCAAAGAAAATGCAAGCATTTTCTTTGCGCTCGTGCCTTCGCGAAAATAAACGGTAAGTTGCCGGTATAGTAACCAGTACCCATTTGCGTTAACAACGCGAATGGGTACTGGTTACTCGTTGAATTTATTTTTGGTTTTACTATATATTCAGTAGAAAATAACGACTAGGCAGAAAGAAGATTATTTTCACCAAATATATAGACGCCTTTCAATTCAGCTTATTTGGGGTGCTGCCGGCCCTCGCTGTCCATGTAATAATTATCCTTAATAATCAATTGGGAGATTGGTACGATTTGAAATCCCTTTTCTTTCAGTCCCTTTAGAATAATTGGAAGTGCTTTTGGCGTATCCTTTGCGTCATTGTGGAATAAGAGGATGGACCCGTTGCCAAGGTGCTTATTGTTCAAAACACGATCTATTTCATAATTCACACCTTTATTCATCCAGTCATGGCTATCAACAATAGATACAAAAAACGGGAAACGATTAATACCCTGACGAAAGGGGGGCGGCGGCAAGATAGATGATTATATATTCCATGATATACGGATAGAATCATTATAAACAAGCACATTTTTAATAAGCGCCTTGGCGGCATCTCTCTTTGATTCCATATCAAATATCTCCCAATTATCCAAATCAGGAATAATGATTTGCTGCGGCTTCACAGCCGCGTTATTTATGCTGGCCAGTAGTGTAATTTTTTTGCTATCAAGGTCTAGTATTTTAGTATTTATATATTTCATCAACACATCATTCGCGTTTGGCAGGGATGTTAAAAGACCGTCTATTTCTCTTTCTACATTATGCAGCTCTATTTTTAAGCTGTTCGTATCTGTTTCCGGTACGGCTTCTTGGTAAATTTGGTCAATCTCTAATTTCGTTATAAAATTTTGCATTTCACTGTATACGTATTCCTCTATATCCTTCAGATAATGCGGGGCTAGCTTTTTGGCGCATTTGTCAGCAATGTATCTGCCAGTACAAGCAAGGTATTTTGTGTTATTGTAGACTTTCACGCTCATCCCATAACCGCAATAGCCGCATTTCACCAAACCCGTAAGCCAGCTGTGTTTCCCCTTGCCTGTGTTTTTTATCTGCCGGTTACCGTCCATTTTTGCCTGACATTGCAGCCAGGTTTTAGCGTCAACCACGCCATTGTGCAGGGCAATAGATAGTACCTGATTATCTAACGCGGTATACTTATTGGCACCCCTGTCCCGCTTGCCGTACAGGCTGCACCCGTATTCGCCGGTAAATTCTTCGATCGGATTTATGATAACGACATTTTTGGCCTGGTAGAAGTGGTATATATCCGCATCGGCCTTGACATAAGCAGGGTTGTGGAGTATCCGGGCCAATTTTACATTACTCCACATGCCGCCATGTTTGGCTTTAAGTTCCTTCGCCAGCCCACCAAGGGAGACATTACTTGTCGCGTAGCGTTTATATATGGCTTGGACTAAACCCATTTCTTGATCATTGGGGATCAGTTTTGCCACTTTCTTGCCGTTTCTAATTTCCTTGATATTCGTATAACCGAGCGGCGCGGGGCCGCCAAGCCAGACGCCATACTGGCCGCGGGCATAATAATTATCGCGGATACGCTCCGCGATAGTCTCGCGCTCCAACTGGGCAAAAACCATGACAATATACACCATTGCGCGGCCAACGGCAGTGGCGGTGTCAAATTTTTCGTTCGCAGAAACAAAATCAACCTTATGAACCGCCAATAAATTTATGATGCTTGCAAAGTCGGTTATAGAGCGGCTGATACGGTCTAACCGGTAAACGACAATTTTGGTTATTTTATTTTGTGCTACGTCTGACAGCAGCCGCTGGAAGTCTGGTCTATCCGTATTTTTGCCGGAAAAGCCCTTGTCCTTGTAAACCAGAAAATCTTGCCCCGGTGTTAATTCCTTATGGCAGATGTCTATTTGCGTTTCTATGGAGATGCTATCCTTTTTGTCCAGGCTTTGCCGGGCATATATGGCTTCCATTTAATCCTGCTTTCTAATACTATTTCTTGTTAAATAATGTAGACATCACGATTTTGCGGCGTTTTTTGTTCATGGCTTCGCCACCCCTTGCTTGCGTACCCTTGGTATGCGGCGCTCGGCGCGTCTTGACACGCGCAAAAACCTCTTGTAAATCCGGCGAAAGCGAGACATTAGCCAGGTTTTTAGCGCCACCAGGGTCATCTGTAATACCAAGTAGATAGTCGGCAGTTACATTGAAGTAATCTGCAAGCTTCCTAATCATTAATATTTTATGATGACGAAAACAATTTTAACTCAAAAAATTTAACATAGTAGGCTAGTGTCACATCCGGCAAGTATTTGCAGTTGCGATTGTTTGTAAAAAATAAGCAATGGTATTAGTCAATCTCTAATTTCTTGCCGGATGTAACACTAGGCCTTAGTACAGCACAATGAATGGACAACAATTTCATAGTATAGTACAACCTTTCTTCCTCATAAGTATAGCAAAAAGGGGGTTGTTCAAGTGCCTAAAAAGAAACGCGCGCCACGGGTTTACAAGATAATAAACATCCACCCTACATATGAGACAGAAGAAGACCGCAAAAAAGCCCATAACAAAGCCGCGCTTATCGCAATTGAAGTTATGCGGCGCGACCAGGAGATTCAACAAAATGCCCCAAATGCGGTGAGCTAAACGAACTAAACCAAATACCCTCAGAGCCCGGGAGGCCGTTAAGAGTGCATAACACACTTTTAGCAGCCTCTTTTTTTCCCTGCCAACTTCATTAACCATTTTGCAATGGCCAGCCCCCTGACCGGGAAAGTGACATTGATCAATCTGCAACCGCTATTCACCTTTCCCTTGATAACAGCCCGCTACCCTCGCAGTCCTTTTTTAGTATACGCAAATGCGAATAAAACCGCAAAAACCGCGACATTAGCCAGTATGATTAATGCGGGCTTAATAAATCCGGCAGAAAAGTCATTTACCAGCGTATCAACCTGCAATGTGTAGAAAACACCAAACACCTTTTTCACGGTTTCATTAAACATCGCAAGCATCGGAGTAAACCCGAGGATCAT
>WQUS01000164.1 GCA_009781965.1 Bacillota bacterium
CCAATATCCCCTATACCTTCATGTATGTAAACATTATGCCGATAGCCGTCATATGTCTGTAATGCCTGCTTAATAAGCTCTTTTTCACGTTCGCTATAATATTTATACTTTGACCTTGTAGTTATCTGACGGTTCGTACGCGCATGAAAAAAACCTTTATCATTCTTTGATTTGTCGGCGACAATGGTTAGGCGGCTTAAGCTTTTTGAAATAAGCTCATACCTACTCATTTCAAGGCTAAATATTATAACGTCTGTCCCCGATGCCGCTATTTGGTCAGCTATTTGCAAGCAAAGGCTTGTTTTGCCTATGGACGATATTGCGCCGATTATATAAAGCCCTTCGTATAACCCTTCATCAAGTGCGTCATCAAACGCTGGAAATCCCGTAGGTATCGCCGGAGTATTTGCCGTATCCGCCAGTTGCCCCATGAACATATTAAGGTTAACCGTATATTTTTCTATATATGCGGCTTTCCGTGCTTCCTGCTCAATCCGCTGCGCCTTTTGAGGGTCTTTTACGAGTTCTGCGAGGCCTTCACGATCATTCTGCAATGCCTCATTCGGGTCATTATATGTTCGGCTTATATTTATCTCTAGAAAAGGTATTTTGAGATTTTCAAGCTCATTCCTAATTTCAGCCTGCGCCTTATAGCCCGCATCATCGTTATCCAGGGATAAGATAAGGGTAGCGGTCGGCGGAGCGGCTTTTATTGTTTCAATGAACTTTCCCGAGTTGCTCGTGCTGCCCAAGCCAATAGCCTGTCCACCTACGTCTATCACACTTAACGCGTCAATCTCACCCTCCACTACAAAAACATAGGGTTCCGTACATCGCAGTGCCATGATGTTAAAAATGTTACTTGACCCGGCTTTTTGTTTCTGGAATTGCGCGGGCGTGTCCGAGTTTATTGCCCTGGCTAAATAGCTTCCCTTGCTGGTTGGTATTATAACCCGCTCCGATGGGGGCGCGGTAGGCGCGTTAGGATGTCGCCACGCGGGATCGTATCCGAGCATGAAACGATCTACCGTCTCCGTTCCAATCCCTCTAAAAGCAAAATACTCTGTCTGATTAGCCCGCGCATGACATTCTTTAAAATATTTCGTATAATCGGTGGCCTGAGTTTTCTTCTTCTCTGTCTGCTCATTGTGTCCAGATGATCGCCGCGCTGTCCCAGACATGTTGGAAGCGTCCGCCCCGTCTATATCCAAGCCGTAAATGCTGAATATTTCCGTCTCGCTCTCCGTTCCATGCTGTCGCTTGAGGATATCCAGATAGTCTAAGCTCGAAAAGCAACCTTTAAAACAGGTATAATGCCTCCCGTCCTTAGTGCATATACCTGTGCCGTCCGCTCCGCTGCCGTTACCGCAAATAGGACAGATGTAGGTATCATAGCCGGATACCCTCTTTTTCGCTTTGGGCAGTTCCGTATTAATCAGCCCGTTTATATATTTCCTGGCATCTTCTCGCGTCATGCTATCAAACCTTTCAGCCTTGATTTATGCCATATAAGCAAGTTATACTAAAAGGGCAGGGCCGCTCCTTGGTAGTCGGGCTCATGCCTTGAGGGTGTGCGCGTGTCTTTGGTCGGATGGCATACACCCCTTTTTTATTTTATAGAGCTACCGCCCCCGGTCAACCCGGGGGCGGTAGCTCCTGTAATACATGTATAACCTGTATTACTTGTACAAAAAAAACTGAATGCCAGTTTGCCCAGTGTTTATGCGGGTTTGCAGGCATTTTTTTAACACCGTTCAGTACGGACTTATACGGGTAACGTACGGACTTATACGGGGTGTAGTACGGACTTATACGGGTACCGTACGGACTTATACGGGTACCGTTTTATAGGGCTATGGTAATGCCCTTGATAATTTTTCCAATTTTGTATTGAACGTGGCCTTTTATGTAACCTTGATTTTGCCATTCATTAAGTATAGCGGAGACATGTTGTCGTATAATGGCAGTTTTTTTTCTATAGGCAGATTCTTTCCCTTCTTGTGTTTTTGCCTCCGCCCCGCAATTTCCCGGTGTGATCCGAAGCGCGTTGTATATGCCTTCGAACGCTATTTTATTATTGCTATTAAAAGTTCCGCACTTCATGTCCTCGACACGCCGTAGAAGGTGGCCACGAATGACAATAACTTCTTCTGTGGCTCTTACCGCGCCTTTAGTCTGCATCAGCTGATATGGGGCGCTTATTACTTGGCCGGATATTTGAGCATATTCGTAAAGCAATGGTTTGGCTAATAGGCGATATCCGTTTTGTGTATGTCCTCCCATCATGATATTAACGCCTCTGCATTCCAATAAATAGCCGTCCATAACAACCTTTGGAAGGGCTTTTTTATATAATTGCGCCTCTTGCGATACATCTATTTTAACGAAAATACGCCGACACTTTTCAATACTTTGAGTTACGGCCCTTAGGGCTTGTTTTCCTACTTTTTCGGTTTCTTCCATACCGTTCATAGCTCTGTAAACCATAGCAGGGGTGAAGGCTTTGTTTCCGGCCTCCCACAAAGTAATGACGCCATCCTGTACCTCGCTGTCATATGCGGTAAACTCAGCTCGCCCTGAAAGACTTATATTGTTATCCTCATAGGCCAACGATACTTTTGTGACGATTTCCTTTATCTTTGTACTTCCTCGCCGGATTACTAGGTCAACCGAACCGGCGTTCAATAGTTCACGAGGCATTTCTCGCGCCAGTTTATTATTGGGCTTAATGTAGCATTGAGGAACAATGCTTTTAAGGGTTTCGATTATTTCGTCGGATGCTAAGTTGCTGGCGTTTCTGTCAGGGAATGTGATTTGCATATTATCCATGCCAAGGATCTTATGCCATATATGCTCAGGCAGTTCCGGGTGAGCGTCTAAAAATTCCTCCAACGCCATTTCTTTCGCCTCTGGATATTGGCCTATAATCTTTTCCATTTCGTCAAAGAATTTTAAAAGTAGTTCTCTGTCTATATCTTTTGTGGTTTGATGAAATTGCAAAAGAAAACTAATTAGGCTCTCAATAGTTTGCTTGGCATCGGGATCCTCTAAGAGTTTAGGTAAAGCCTCAATTAGTGACTCCCTGCTTAATTGGATGGTTTATCCCCTGCCCTTTCTTTTTCCCATTTACGGATGTAATCGCTGCAAGCAATCATGATTGCCGCAGTAACGGTTATACTCTGAGCCTCGGCTATCTCTTTCAGTTTTTCATTCATGGGTTCCGACATACTTATAGAACGTTTCATATTTCACCTCTTAAATATTTATTAGATATTATTATATACCTATTAGAGTAAATTGTAAATATTTATGTCAAGGTTCTTGTGTGAATTGTGTCTTATTTGTTTTTTATGTTTACGGACATCCAACTTACCGCATAGGATGTCCGAACGCTTCTCAGCTTGTTGAGAAGCGTTCGGCGCGTCTGCCTAAAATAAATTGGGCCGCCTCCAAAATATCGCAGTACAGTCTTTTTTTAACGATGCGAGTATCTTTTGTTTTTTTCTGTCGGTATATTATTCCGTATCGGATAGCAGATAACCGACAACGATATCATATCTGTGGTGTCCCATTTGTTCTGATACCGCCAGTAGAACACCTTTATCGAACGATATCCCTCTGTAATTTCCCCTACAGTGTACGAGTTCGCCGGATTGGTTTTTATCGTAGAGTTGGTTATACATCCGCTTGGCGTAAGTATGTCGGCAGCTGTGTAGCTCTGAAGGTAGATCCCGTTTATCAAATATCCTGTCCTTTGTTTTGCCGAAGGTTCCTGGTGAATTCACAAAGAGGGATCTTACAAAATCCTCTTCACCGGCGACGACTCTCGACCATCTTTGTAAACCGTTCTTTTCCTGGAAGTGGATCTCTATTATTCCACTCCATTCTCTGATGTCCGCTTTTGTCAGATTGATAACACCCTCACGCCTAGCGCCGGTAGCTTTGACAAAACGGCGAACCCGCTCATATTTTTCTGCCATGAACCTCTCAGCAGCATTTGAACCGTTGCCGTTTCGAGATCGCGTTATCACATCCCTGGATCGCATCGGCAATATAATCCCAAAATCATTTTTAGAACAATGATATGCTGAACCAAGAGCGGAAGCAATTGTATGAACCGACCAAGGGCTATACCGTTTTCCATACTGTGTTAAGATTGTACCATCAACCATTCCCTGAAGATATTGAGGAACAAATTTTTTTGCCGCTTCCCAATTCTTTGCCGACGTATTCTTAGTAACCCACGCAGCGTAAGCAGCAGTTTGTTTTGAGTATGTCTTCATAGTTTCACCGGAACGTATCCCAGTAGGTTAAACATAAGAACCAGTTTCTTTTGCGTGTTCCCTTGCTAATTCCTTATCAACCTCTTTGGACTTTCCGTACCGCTTATTTTTTTCAAGGCTTTTGTGCAGCCCATATATGATCGTACCTTTTTTACTCAAATAATTTTTCCTCCATTCCGGCTATAAAATACCTGTAAGGTAGGTAGCTCCCCTGTTTAATTCTCTACGGCAACCTCGGCACATCACATGCCTACTAAACCGCCCATACCTCACGACCGTACACAGTACAGTCATTTCATGGATACCAGAGCGAAAAACACTCCGGTTAAGATGGGTTTAATGTCATCATCAGGACAAGATACAGGCGTAAGTGAGTGCAATCGCTGGTTACCCTGTAAAGACAGGGTAACCAGCTTCAAAGACCCAACGGCCTGTACTGCAAGTTTGGTTCACCGCGCTCGCCGAATGCCAATCGGCAGTCTTACTCGACATATCCATGATCAGGATCAAAGTGCGGATCGCCATTACCGACCTGCGGCGATAAAAAGAAATGTAGCAGTGGACACAAATGTAAGTTAAAAGGTGGTTCTCAATAGGCCGTTGTTTGCTTTTTGGCGTGCTTTTTAGAGCGCATCTAAAAAAGCACGCCTTAGAGCAAACAATGGCCTATTCATAAGGGGATCGTCAAACGTTTAAGCATAAAAAAAGCGCGGCAAAAATACTCCCCACGCCTATGGCTGCCGGAGAAAGCAACCCAATATATGCATGCCAAAATTGACATGCTTACCCCTATGATTTGTGTCCCGGCAGACGCCGTACACTGTAGAATCCCCGAAGGTACACAAGATTTTTTTCCTATTTTGAAAATAAAATAAGAC
>WQUS01000165.1 GCA_009781965.1 Bacillota bacterium
GGACAATTTAAACAAGCGGGGGCTTTTGCCCGCAAATGTCAGTGAAAAAATGGATACCTTCGGGGAGATGCTGACCTTTCTTCAGCAGTGCTCCGTTAAAGAATTAAACAACGAGGAGCTTACTCCCGAGGAATATGACAGTATCATGACTTACGGCGGTTGGATGGAATATATGACGGCGGGATTTGCGGACGCGTACAAGTGGATGCAGATTACCTCCGAAACGGACAGGAATATGGCTGCTGTCGCCGATGTCCATACCGCCAAAGGCAATTACCTGGAAGAGGCTGTGGGCAGCGCGGCTGAAATTTATGTTGTCGTGCCCATTAACGGAAAGCTGTATTTAACCCGCGGGGCGGTGTTTGATTATTTTGAGTTTGTCACTCAAAAAAGGCTGACCGACGAGGAGTGGCAGGGAATGGTTAAGCACGCTCCCCAGGAGCGTCCGCCCTGGACGGCAAGCTTTATGGTCAAAGGAACGGGGGACGTGCCGGAACCGGTGCAACCGTACAGTACCGGCTGCTAAAGATAGGGTGTTAAGATAGGGTGTTAGGCATGAAGCGGGCGATTATAATCAGCGGCGTCTTTGCGCTGCTCATAGCGGCGGTTATCTGGGCGGTTGGTTTATTAAATGTGCCGCAAACCGTCACCATCTCCTTTGTGGGCGACGTGCTCCTTGCCCGGGGCGTGGCCGAAGCGATGGAGCAGCATGGGGACGCCTATCCCTTTGAGCAGGTGAAGCACATATTTTTGCGTGACAGCCTGACGGTGGCAAATCTGGAGTGCCCGTTGACGAACGCGACAAATCCGGTGCCGAAGGAGCAACGGATCATCTTCCGGGCCGCTCCGGATGAGGCAAAACTGCTGAAACAAGCCGGCTTTGACCTGGTTTCTCTGGCCAACAACCATACGATGGATTACATGAGCGCCGGGCTGGCCGACACAATAAACACTTTAAATGAGCAGGGCATCGCCTCTGTCGGAGCGACGGCAAACCCGCAAGTTCCCGCGGCGCCGTATATTTTCAGCCAAGACGGCATTAACATCGGCTTTCTGGCCTACGACTGTTTGCCGCCGGAAGGATTGTACCGGGGCGCCAACGAAGCCACCGTGATGTACGCCCGGCCGGATTATCTGGATGATATGCGGGAACAAATCGCGCGTCTTTCCCAGACCTGTGCGCTGGTGGTGGTCTATTTTCATTGGGGCAATGAGTACAGCCAAGTGATCAGCGCGATGCAGCAGGAATGTGCAAGGGCCGCGGTTGACGCGGGGGCTGGGCTTGTGGTCGGTTCCCACCCCCATGTCCTGCAAAAGTCCGAAAGGTATAAGGATGGCCTGATTTACTATAGTCTGGGCAACTTTATTTTTGATAAGCAAATCCCGCAGGGGACGGCTAAAACCATTATTTTGCAGGTTACGGTATCCAAGCGCGGGGTGGCCAGCGCCAAGGAAATTCCCGTCGCGATAATTAATTGCCAGCCGGTTCCGGTTGATTGACGATTTATAAATGAAATTGCACAGCTATGGTTCTACCTCAACCGAGCCTTGAATGATATCGCACACTTCCCAAAGTGTTTCATCGTCAACGGTTTCAATAACCTTGTATTCCCGCGCCCGAACATCAATAGCCCTTACTTGATCGCACATTACAAAACCCTTGGTTATCAAGCCATCCAAGCGGACATGTACCGGGTTTTGCCTGTCGGTGTTTGTAATCGGGCAAACAATGGTCATGTTGCTTACCCGTGAGTAAGAAGCATTACTAACCACTAGAACAGGACGATACCCTGTTTGCTCATGGCCCTTAGTTGGATGCAAACTGAGTTTAATTATCTCTCCTTGTTTGATTTCCTTGCCGATCATATTTCCTCTCCCGCCGGTTCCATATTCAGCCACTCTCTGTCTTCATCGGTTAATTCGTAAGGTTGGCCATCCCAGTTGTGCAAACGCTCGGCTAGAGAAATATGCTTACGCGGCTCTTTCGCACAAGTTATGATCAATCCGTTAGCGGTTACAGTTACCTCTACGCTTGATTTTTCGGTAATCCCTTCCTTGTCGGTAAATTCTTTGGGCAGACGTATGCCTAAGCCATTGCCCCAACGGTTTACACGAATTGTTCGTATTTTAGACATCCGAACCCTCTCTTTTGTTTGATATAGGATACAGTGTATCCTATATCAAACAAAAATGCAATCGCTTATTAGTTATATAGTTTGCATTATGATAGCAGGATATTTTCTCACCTTTGTTGAAGTAAAAAAAAACAGGAATAATGTGGGTGGAGCCATGCCTTTGCTTAAATGGGTGGCTAAACAGATTCAAACCTATAACTTGATTGAAGCAGGCGAAACAGTGGTGGCTGCTGTTTCCGGCGGGCCGGATTCAGTGGCGTTGCTGCATGTGCTGGACCGGCTGCGCGGTCAGTTCGGTTTTAAGTTGGTGGCGGCCCACTTGAACCACGGGTTCAGGGGCGCCGAAGCCGACGCCGACGCCGCGTTTGTGGAGGAACTGGCCGGCCGGCTGCACCTGCAGGCCTACATTGAAACCCGCAATGTGCCTAAATACAGCGCCCGGCTGGGCCTTTCCGCTCAAGCAGCCGCCCGGGAAATCAGGTATGGCTTTCTGAGCGAAGTGGCCTTAAAAACCGGCGCCGGCCGGGTGGCTCTGGGCCATCACGCCGACGATCAAGCCGAAACAATCCTGCTGCATTTGTTACGGGGCGCCGGACTTGGCGGTTTGGCCGGGATGCAGCCGATCCGGGACAATTTCTATATTCGCCCCTTGCTGGATGTGAAAAAGCGGGAGATTGAAGCTTATTGCCGTCAGCATCATTTGGCCGCCAGACAGGATTCCAGCAACTTGAAACGCAAATATCTGCGTAACCGGATTAGATTGGAATTGGTTCCGGCTTTGGAAAAAAAATATAATCCGAATTTAACCGATGCTTTAAACAGATTGGGTAGGATCTGCCGCGAGGAAGACGAATATTTGGAAAAACAGTCCGACGCCATCTTTTACCGGGTTAGAAACGGCGACGCTTCCCACGGCCAGAGCCTTGTGCTGGACCGGGACAAGCTGCTGGACCAACCGGCGGCCTTGCTGCGCCGGGTGATCCGCCGGGCTTGGTTTGAAATATGTGGCAGTAACGACGAGCTGGGATTTAGTCATATTGAACAGATTATGGAAATAATAAGGGGTGGGGGAGGCTACCGGCAAGTTAATCTGCCAAGAGGGGTAACCTGCAAAAAAAATTATGGCCGCCTGGAATTCACTCTGCATGGAGAGCAGGAGGAAGGGCCTTTTTATCAGCACCAATTAAAAGTGCCGGGAATCACTGTTATTCCGGAAGCCGGTCTGTCCATTGGCGCGCGGCTGCTGCGGCCGGCTGAAGCCGGCGATCCGGCGGCTCTGGCCCCCGATGAAGTGCTGTTGGATTACGAAAGTCTCGCCACGCCCTTGGTGGTGCGCCGGCGGCTGGAAGGCGATCGGTTTGCGCCCCTCGGCCTGGAAGGCAGCATGAAGTTAAAGAAGTTTTTTATTGATCATAAGGTGCCCAGGTATTTAAGAGACCGGGTGCCGCTGGTAGTCTCCGGGTCCGATATCGTTTGGGTGACCGGCATCAGGTCCGGACAGCGGTCGAAAGTTACCGCCAATACGGTCAGCTGTTTGCACTTATTCATTTACGATTACTGAGAAAGCTTTTGTGATAAGCTAATACGAAGATCCAATCCCGACGCAAATCAGTATGGTTAGAGAACCGAGAGGAGTTGGCTGTGTTTGAACAGAGTTGTCAAGAACATGAGCATTTATCTGCTCATTGTTCTGATTACCATAGCTTTGATTAAATATACTGCCCCTAATACCAAGGGGCCGGAAGAATGGCAGTTTAGTCAGTTTTACGAGGCCTTAAATAAGGATCAAGTGCATGATGTGACCATTCAGCCCAACGAATATACCACTCTCATTACCGGTAAAAGCGGCGCCGAAGGGAAAGACTTTCAGCTGCGCAGCACCGTTGCCAGCACCGAGTTGATGGAAAAACTCCTGCTGGACAAGAAAGTGACTTACAAAGTGGAAAATCCGCCCCAACCCGGCTGGTGGGTGGGTTTGCTCGGCACTTTGCTGCCGATTATGCTTTTTGTGCTGCTGTTTTTCTTCCTGATGCAGCAGACTCAGGGCGGGGGCAACCGGGTGATGTCTTTTGGCAAAAGCCGGGCCAGGCTGCACACCGATGATAAAAAGAAGGTTACCTTTGCGGATGTGGCCGGGGCCGACGAGGTTAAAGAGGAATTGGAGGAAATTGTTGAGTTCCTCAAAAACCCCAAAAAATTTAACGAATTGGGCGCGCGTATTCCTAAAGGCGTATTGCTGTTCGGTCCCCCGGGGACCGGTAAAACCCTGCTGGCCAGGGCTGTGGCCGGCGAGGCGGGAGTGCCCTTTTTCAGTATCAGCGGCTCCGACTTTGTGGAGATGTTTGTCGGCGTGGGCGCCTCCCGGGTGCGCGATTTGTTTGAACAGGCTAAAAAGAACGCCCCCTGCATTGTCTTTGTAGACGAAATCGACGCCGTGGGCCGTCAGCGCGGCGCCGGGCTGGGCGGCGGTCACGACGAGCGTGAGCAGACCCTGAATCAATTGTTGGTGGAGATGGACGGTTTCGAAGCCAATGAAGGGATCATTATTATCGCCGCCACCAACCGCCCCGATATTCTTGATCCGGCGCTGCTTAGACCGGGCCGTTTTGACCGGGAAGTGGTGGTGGATATTCCGGATGTGCTGGGGCGGAAAGAAATATTGAAGGTTCATTCCCGGGGCAAGCCCTTGGCGGAAAGCGTGGATATGGATGTGCTGGCCCGCCGCACCCCCGGCTTTACCGGCGCCGATTTGGCCAACCTGGTTAATGAGGCGGCGCTTTTGGCCGCCCGGCGGAATATGAAGGAAATCGGCCAGGCGGAACTGGAGGATTCTGTGGAGCGGGTCATTGCCGGGCCGGAAAAGAAATCCCGGGTGATCAGCGAACAGGAAAAAAAGCTGGTTTCTTATCACGAAGCCGGTCACGCGGTAGTAGGATACCTTTTGCCCAATACCGATCCGGTGCATAAAGTGTCCATTATCCCCCGGGGACGGGCCGGCGGTTATACCCTGCTGTTGCCTAAAGAAGACCGGCGCTTTGCCACCCGTTCCCAGCTGCTGGATCAGGTGACGATGCTCTTGGGCGGCCGGGTGGCGGAGGCCCTGGTGTTAAAAGAAATCAGCACCGGCGCCCAGAATGATCTGGAACGCTCCACCGAACTGGTGCGCAAGATGATTATGGAGTTCGGCATGAGCGACGAAATCGGCCCGATGACCCTGGGCCACAAGCAGGAGCAGGTATTTTTGGGCCGTGATATTTCACGGGACCGGAACTATGGTGAGGAAGTGGCCGCGTTAATCGACCGGGAAGTGAAAAACATTATCGAGAAGAACTATAACCGGGCCCGGGATTTGCTGAACAAGCACATGGAAGTGCTGCACCAGCTGGCAGCTCAGCTGATGATCAAAGAAACCATTGAAGCGGCCGAGTTAGGCCGTCTGATGAGTGAAGCCGGCATTGAAATCAATAAAGCATAAGGAGGATGTATTTTGGACAGGACATATGTAATGGTTAAACCAGACGGGGTGCAAAGGAATCTGGTGGGAGAGATTGTCTCCCGGTTTGAAAAAAGAGGGATTAAAATTGTCGCTCTGAAAATGATGCGCATACCTAAGGCATTGGCCGAGAAACACTATGGCGAGCATCAAAGTAAACCGTTTTTTGGACCGCTGGTGGAGTTTATTACTTCCGGGCCGGTGGTGGCCATGGTGCTGGAAGCCAAAGACGTGGTGAGTACGGTACGGGATATGATGGGCGCCACCGACCCGCTGAAAGCGGCGGCCGGCACCATTCGAGGCAGTTTTGGCCTGGATGTGGGCCGGAACGTGGTGCACGGCTCCGATTCCAACGAGAGTGCGGCCCGGGAAATTGCTTTGTTCTTTACGCCCGGCGAAATTAACGACTACAATAAAGAAGCTGATGCCTGGCTCTACGAGTAATAATATAAATTCTTCTGCGGCAGGAAAAAATAAGCCTGCGTTGAAATTTAAGGGGAATATGTGTTTAAGCAAATCACGGATACTAACACTAACCGGTACTAACAGCAAGTAAAGGGGGTCTGGCCAGGGGGTAACGGGGGCGTTGCGAAAAACTGTCAACAGTTTAACAGAAGTAGTTTACCGGAACTAATTTACCGGAACGAGAGGAGAGGATATTGTAAAATGGCTTACGATGCAACAAAAATGAAAGATTTTGAAATAGCCGAACAGGCTGAGAAGAACATGCCGATGCCCTACGAGTGGGCTGATAAACTGGGTTTGCAAAAAGACGAGATTATCCCCATGGGCAGGATCTGCAAGCTGGACTTCATGAAAATTATTGATCGGCTTAAGGACAAGCCTGACGGCAAATACATCAATGTTACCGCCATTACTCCCACCCCGCTGGGTGAAGGTAAAACCACTACCACTTTGGGTCTGATCGAAGGTTTAGGCAAGCGCGGCAAGAGCGTGGGCGCGGCTATCCGCCAGCCTTCCGGCGGCCCCACCATGAACATCAAAGGTACTGCTGCCGGCGGCGGCAATGCCTTAGCCATTCCCATGACCGAGTTCTCCCTGGGCCTCACCGGCGACCTGAATGATATCATGAACGCCCATAACCTGGGCATGGTGGCCTTGACCGCCAGGATGCAGCACGAGCGCAACTACGACGACGCCGAGCTGGCCAAGCGCAATCTGCGCCGCCTGGACATCGACCCCACCAACGTGCAGTTTAACTGGATTATCGACTTTTGCGCTCAGGCCCTGCGCAATATTGTCATTGGTATCGGCGGCAAAATGGACGGCTACATGATGCAGTCCAAATTTAATATCGCCGTTAGTTCCGAAATTATGGCGATCCTGGCTGTAGCCACGGATCTTAAAGATATGCGGGACCGTATTGGCAGGATCGTGGTGGCTTACGATAAGAAGGGCAATCCCGTAACCACCGAGGATCTGGAAGTGGCCGGCGCCATGACTGCTTTTATGCGCAACGCTATTAACCCGACCCTGATGAGCAGCGCCGAGTATCAGCCGGTACTGGTTCATGCCGGTCCCTTTGCCAATATCGCCATCGGCCAGTCCTCCATCATCGCCGACCGGATCGCGCTGAAGATGTTTGACTACAACGTCACTGAAAGCGGATTCGCCGCCGACATCGGATTTGAAAAGTTCTGGAACGTGAAGTGCCGCTTCAGCGGACTGACCCCCAATGTCTCTGTGCTGACCGCCACCATCCGGGCGCTGAAAATGCACGGCGGCGGACCTGCCGTGGTGGCCGGCCGTCCCCTGCCCGAGGAATATGTCAAGGAGAACGTCGGGCTGGTTGAAAAAGGCTGCGAGAACATGGTGCACCATATCAACAACATCCGCAAAGCCGGCATCAACCCGGTGGTTTGCATCAACGCCTTCCATACCGACACCAAAGATGAAATCGCCGCGGTGCGCCGGGCCGCCGAGGCTGCCGGAGCCCGCTGCGCCCTGTCCGAGCACTGGGCCAAAGGCGGCGACGGCGCCCTGGAACTGGCCGACGCCGTGGTTGACGCTTGCAACGACAAGCTCGAATTCAAGTACCTGTATCCCTTGGAGATGCCCTTGCGCCAGCGGGTTGAAATTATTGCCAAGGAAGTTTACGGCGCTGACGGCGTGACCTGGACTGCGGAAGCCGAAGCCAAGGCCAAGCGGTTCGAAGAGAACCCCGTTTACAAAGATTTTGCCACCATGATGGTGAAAACCCACCTGAGCCTGTCGGACGATCCGACCAAAAAAGGTGTGCCCAAAGGTTGGGTACTGCCGGTGCGCGACGTGCTCATCTTCGCCGGCGCCAAGTTCCTGTGCCCGATGACCGGTACCATCAGCATGATGCCCGGTACCAGTTCCGACCCCGCTTATCGCCGGATTGACGTCGATACGGCAACCGGCAAAGTGATGGGACTGTTCTAAAATTTAGTTTACTGTCTATCAAGGGGCTCCTGCGGGAGTCCCTTTTGTTAACATTGATTAAAATTTGTTAACATTTATTAACAATAATTTACTAACAATGGAAGGAATGATTGTTTTGCACCGGGTGGAGCAAATTTTAACCGACTCTTTATATGCCCAGTGGGTGGCCAAAAATGTGGCCCTGGAAAAGGAAAGACCCTTCTGCGGCCATGATTGGCAGCATATGCTGGATGTAGCCAGGATTGCCTACATACTGGTGCTGGAGGATGTGCTGTTGGCAGATTTGCTGCTGGAAGATGCGGCGGTTGACGCATTGCCGGCAGCTTGGGCCGGCCGGCGGGAAACAGACGCGGCTAAGGAATTGATTTATGCCGCGGGGCTGCTGCACGATATAGCCCGCTGGCAGGAATATGAGACCGGTGTGGATCATGCCTTGGCCGGCTCGCTGCTGGCCGGGCCGGTATTGGAGCGGGCCGGTTATGACGATGCCGAAAGGGAGCTCATTGTTACCGCCATCCGGGAGCACCGCGGCGGCGGGCAGGAAGCCAGCCCGCTGGGCCAATATCTTTGCCAGGCCGACGACCTCTCCCGGCCTTGCGCCAGGTGCGGCGTTCGGGGGGAATGCCATAAAATCCACCGGATGCCCGCCGCTAGTCAGTTGCTTTATTAAGGCGTTCATTTACATATCGGTAGAGGGGGGATAGCGGTTTGCGTTTCCATATGCACAACCTGTCGGCAGTCAAGCCGGCCGAGGTGCGCCAGGAACTGGTTAAAATCGGCGCCGACAGCGCCGGCGCCGCTCTGATGGAGACCAAGGGGCTGCATCATTTGATTAAAGTATACGACCTTGCGCCCAGGCAGGCCAACATCATTAAACAGGAAATGCTGAGCAAGGGCGGCGAGGCAGCGGTGGCCCGGGGCAGTGTGGATGCGAGCGTGGAAAAAACAGATGTCCTGCTCATGGGTACCGAAAGACAATACCGGGCGTTAATCAGAAAGCTGCGCGCCCAGCCCTTCAGCCTGAGCAAGCTGGCCGCTCAGCTGGAGGAAGTGCTGCACAACCTGCGGGGGCGCAAACCACGGCTTTTGGCCTGCCGGGATAAGACTATTCCTTTGGGCGAGCGGACCCTGGTGATGGGCATTTTAAATATTACGCCCGATTCTTTCTCCGACGGGGGACAATATAACGAGCTGGAAATTGCTCTGCAGCATGCCCGGCAGATGGAGGCGGACGGGGCTGATATTATTGACGTGGGCGGCGAATCCACCCGTCCCAAACACGTCCCGATCGGGCTGGAAGAAGAACTTAACCGGGTATTGCCGGTGCTGCAGGCGCTGCTACGGGAGATCAAAATACCGCTCAGTATTGATACCACTAAGTCCGAAGTGGCCCGCCTGGCTTTGGCGGCTGGCGTCCACCTGGTCAATGATCAGTGGTCCCTGCGGCTGGATCCGGCGCTGGGCCAGCTGTGCGCCGAGTACGGCGCGCCCCTGGTGATGATGCACAACCAGCAGGGCACGGACTACCGGGATATCATGGGCGACATGGTGCGTTTTTTTGAGGAAAGCATTGACATGGCGCTGGCCGCTGGCATGTCCAGGGACAAGATTATTATCGATCCCGGGATCGGGTTTGGCAAAACGGCGGAGCAAAATATTGAAGTGATCCGCCGGATGCGGGAATTGGACTGTTTGGGCTTACCGGTGCTGCTTGGCCCCTCGCGGAAGCTTTTTATTGGCAAAACTTTAAATTTGCCCCCCGACCAGCGGGTCGAGGGAACGGCCGCCACGGTGACTTTAGGCATTGTTAACGGGGCCGACATCGTGCGCGTCCACGACGTGCGGGAAATGGTCCGGGTGGCTAAAATGACCGATGCGCTGCTCTGCGATTGAGCGCCGGCCAAGGAGGCGTTTGCGGTGGATAAAATTATAATGGGCGGCATGCTTTTCTACGGTTATCACGGCGTGTTACCCCAGGAACGGGATTTGGGGCAGGTTTTCGAGGTGGATGTGGAACTTAATCTGGATTTGCGCCTGGCCGGGGAGAGTGACGATCCGGAGTTGACGGTGAACTATGCCGATGTCTACGAGGTGGTGCGCCGGGTGGTCACCGGCCGGCCCCACAATTTAATTGAAGCGGTGGCCGAAACAGTCGCCGCCCGGCTGCTGGAGGTCTTTCCGTTGGGCGATGTGCTGGTGCGGGTGAAAAAGCCGGCCGCCCCGGTGCCCGGCCACTTCAAATATATGGCCGTAGAGATCAGACGCTTTGCCGGGGCCTTGGAGGAAGAGTTGTGATTAGGTGTTATATTGGCCTGGGCTCAAATCAGGGCGACAGCAAGGCCATCATTGAGGAAGCCCTGGCGCAGCTAAACGAAGCGGCGGGGATTGAAGTGCTCCGGGTGGCGCCCCTTTACCGCACCGCGCCCCAGGGCTACCTGGAGCAGGATGACTTTATCAACACTGTGGCGGAGATTGATACCAGCTTGGGCCCGGAGGCTCTTTTAGCCTGCTTGCAGCGGATTGAAAACCGGTTGGGCCGGGTGCGCACCGTGCATTGGGGCCCGCGCACCCTTGACCTGGACCTGCTGCTTTATGGCGATGAGACCGTAAGTCTGCCTAATCTGCAGGCGCCGCACCCGCGAATGGGGCAGCGGGCCTTTGTCATGGTCCCTTTGGCTGATTTGAACGGTCAGCTGCGGCTGGCGGGCGAACCGGTGGCGGCGACGGCAAAACGATTGGCCGGGGAGCAAAGAATCGAACGCTGCTGAGTGGCTGAGGTTATATTGAGATGTTCCTTTATGGTGACTGGCATTATAATTGCTAAACTTTTTAATTAACAATATTTTTTTTAAGCAGTGTTCTGCCGCGGAAAGGCAAACAATTAAATGGTGCGGAGGTTAACAAAATGCTGACCGATGTAAGTTTGGAAGTAGGATTGGCTGCTGTGCTGGAGCGGATTACTCCCTTGGCCGGCGAAGCTGTACCCCTGCTGCAGGCTTTGAACCGGATTGCCGCCCGGGATTTATCTGCCGCCCGGGACTTGCCCTCCCACCGCCAGTCATCCATGGACGGTTACGCTTTGCATGGGGATGATTTGGGCCAAAGAGATAACTTTACGCTGCAAAAATGCTTGCGTAACGGAGAATGGCCCGATGCCCCGCTCCTGCCGGGGCAGGCGGTCGGCGTCGTCACGGGGGGGCCTTTGCCGGAAGGCACGGGAGCGGTGGCGGTGCAGGAATCGGTTACGGTGCAGGGGGAGCAATTGTTTTTAGCCGTTCCGCCGCGCCTTGGCGCTAACATCAAACTGCCGGGTGAGGATTTTCTGGCCGGAGATCTGCTGGCTAAGGCCGGCGCCAGGCTGGATCCGGGGCTGCTGGCGGTGTTGGCCGCTTTCGGTACTGGCGAAGTGTTTGTCTATCGCCGTCCCCAGGTAGCGATACTTAGTTTGGGCAACGAAATTGTGCCCGGCCACATGCTGCCTTTGCCGGGGCAGCTGTGGGACAGCAACGGTCCTTTGCTGGCCGCCTTGGCTATGGGCGACGGGGCGGAAGTGGTTAGCGTGGCGGTGGCCGGAGACTCATGCACCGGCGGGGTCAGGGAACGGATGAGCGAGCTGCTTGAGCAGGCTGATTTATTGCTGACCGTTGGCGGCGGCGCCTTCGGCATTTGCGATCATGCCCTGGCTGAGCTGCAGGGCATCGGGACGGAAATATTATTTTGGGGTGTGGATATTAAGCCGGGCAGTCACAGCGGAGCGGCTGTGTGGCGCTCCAAACCGGTGCTTTCTCTTTCCGGGAATCCGGCGGCCTGCGCGGTGGGCTATTATCTTTTGGCGGCCCCGGTCATCCGCTCCTTTCAGGGGCTTAATCCTTACCTGGAGCGTGTCACCGCCGTATGTATCGACGATTTTCCCCGCTCAGGGGGACCCCGCCGGTTTCTCCGGGCCTTGGCCGCCTGCCGGGACACGGGGTGGCAGGTGACTCTGCAGCCGGGCCAGAAGAACAGCATGCTGCGTTCCCTGGTGGGCTGTAACGCCTTGGTGGAACTGCCGGCCGGGCACCAGCCCCTGCAGCCCGGGTCACCGGTGTCGGTGCTGCTCCTGCACTGATTTTACGTTACTGGTCAGACCCTGTGCTTGTTAGTACTCATAGCCCCGGCACGCATAATTATTAACCGTAAGCGACTTCTCGGAGAGCCTGAGCGCACGGTTAATAATTATGCGTGCTAGCTCGATGCTGAACAGTAACGCGTGACCAGTAACAATTTTACACTGATCATGACTGTTTTGGCTTACAGTGTCAGGATATCCTGACACTGTAAGCCTTAATCTACGGTAAGCCTTAATCTATGCGCCTGATGTTCCGGGCGCTTTTTTATTTAATTTGCCTGTGTACGGATATCATGACACATAAACCATTGGCGCTTATAGCAAACATAAATTTGGAACATGGCGCCGTTTGGTTACTGGTCAGACCAGTAACGTTTGTTAGTACCCGTAGCCCAGGCCCGTAAAGTTATTAACCGTAAGCGATTTCTCGAAGAGTATGAGCGCACGGTTA
>WQUS01000166.1 GCA_009781965.1 Bacillota bacterium
ATTGTTACCGGGCGCATTTGGTTAATTTCCCTGCCGTTTAATCTGTCCATGGCTGCCTCCTCGGTTCGTATTATTCCAGTGTATCAACATTTTGGTCAAATTGGTCAAAGGCTTTCTTTTAGCCGCAGCTTGCTTTTGGTTTATTGTACCACAAACACCGAACAGTAACAAAAGAACCGGCCTGGTGGGCCGGTCCGGAAATAATCATTTAGTTACTGGTCAGACCCTGTGTTTGTTAGTAATCATAGCCCAGGCACGCAAAACTATTAACCGTAAGCGATTTCTCGGAGAGCATGAGCGCACGGTTAATAGTTTTGCATGCCGGCTCGATGCGAAAGCAGTAACGTGTGAACAGTAACATTATTTATTGTTATTTTTAGTTGTTTGGCGCAAAATAACTGTTTAGCGCCCGGCCCAGAGCCTCGGCTATATTTTGGCGCGTTGCGTCCTGGCTCAGCATCTGCTCTTCCCCATAATTCGATATGAAAGCCACTTCGGCCAATACTGCCGGCGTTGTTGCTGTGCGCAGCACCACGTAATTAGCTTGCAGTACCCCCAGGCTGCGCAGGCCCAGAGTGCGCAAAAGCTCTGACTGCACCAGCGAGGCCAGCCTGCGGTTGTCGTCCTGGCTAATCCCCGGGGCTAAATCGCCTGTGTCCCGGCGGTAGTAGCTGCTGGTACCGTTTGCATCAGGTTTGGTGCTGGCGTTACTGTGGATACTGAGAAATACCTCGGCGCGGTTTTGGTCGGCAATGGCCGTACGTTCTTCAAGGCCCACATAACTGTCGTCGGATCTAGTCATAATTACTTGCGCGCCGGAGGCGGTTAATACTTGCCGCAGTCTTAACGCGATATCCAGATTGACATCCTTCTCCTTTAATTGATCCGGGCCGATGGCCCCCGGATCGCTTCCGCCATGCCCGGCGTCTATGGCGATCACATGGCCTTTCAGGAAACAGCCGGGTTCCGGGATAAAGACATCCAGATTAAGCTTGGTACGGTCATCTGACAGGCTGTCCAAGTGAACCGCAGAGCCTTGGAGGTCAAACACCAGGCGCAATACCGGTGGCTCTTGAGTCATCCAGCCGGTTCTTAGCTGTGATACAGCCGCCGAATTAATGGCTGTTGTTTCAGGCATGTCCGTTGGAGTTACGTTTTTGAGATCCAGAACCAGCCTGTCCGGGTTGGTAAGCATAAACATATCATAATTAAGCGGACCATGAGCGGTCAGGGTTATATAAGTATGGCCGTTCTTTTCGCTAACGCCAACTTTGTCCAACAATACCGGGGCGGCAGGTTGGTTTGGCTGATTGGTCGCGTTTGTCTGGTCGGTATCTTTGGTTTCCACGGCCGGGTCTCCCGGCGCCGGCGATGCTTCGGCTGTTTGGGTATTTAAAAATAAACCGGACACCCAGCCAATAACGCCGCCGTTTAACTGTGCGTTAGCTTCATTAGTACTTACTTTTGCCGCCGTACTGCTGCTTTGATTACCGGACGTCGCCGTGCTGTTGGCGGCTGTCTGGTTATTGACCACGGCCGTACTGCTGAAAGCTGTCTGGTTGTTGGCCGCCGGCTGGTTGGCGGCAACGTTGGCATTGGGCGCGGCTGTTTCGCTTACCGAGCTTAGCCACCCGGCTACCCAGCCTGTTTTGCCGTTTGGTAAATTAATTTTTACCCATTGCCCGCTGGTCCCGGCGACACTAAACTTGGCCCCTTTGTTGACCGTGGTTATTGTGCTGTATGAGCTGCCCGGACCGGAGCGCACATTTACCGAGTCGGCGGTAATGGTGGCCTGTTTCGTTTTGCCGGCGCTGTTTTGCTGCTGAGTCTGCTGCGTTGGCGTGCTGTCAGCAGTTGCGGTTTCCACCATCCAGCCGGCGATCCAGCCGGTCTGCTGGCCAAAAGTCACTTTATACCAGTCGCCTTTAGTTTCCAAAACCTGAAAGCGCTGGCCTTTAGGGACTGTCGTAATAATGCTGCTGTTAGTGCCAGGCGCGCTGCGCAGATTGACGTCGTCATTTTTAACGATGATCGCCGTGGCGGCAAAAACCGCCGTTGCGAAACCAACGCAAACAATTACATATATAAATGAGGCTAAGAGGCCAATCTTTAAATGGCGTTTCAAATTAGATTTTAAGAGCATCGTCATATTTCCCTCTCTCTCGGAAAAATTCATATTTTATTCAACTATTCGACAGAATATATGAAAAGCCTGCCCAGGACAGGCGGCAGATGGCAAATAATATTCTTAACTACCTTAAGTATTATATTATTGACACCGTTCGATAACAAAAAGTTCCCTGCTGAGGGAACTATCGGTAAACTCGAAGTTCGAGGTTCGAAGTTCGAAGTTCGAGACTATGCTGTGCTTGCTCATACGCAAAGTGAATACGGCAGGCTAAACTATTAACCGAAAGCGATTTCTCGAAGAGCATGAGCGCACGGTTAACTCGAAGTTCGAAGTTCGAGATTCGAAGTTCGAGACTATGCTATGCTTGCTCATACGTAAAGCCTGCCGGCTCGATGCTGAACAGTAACCTGTGAACAGTAACTTTTAGTTTTTTCGTCCGAGCTTTTCAGGCTGTTAATCCTTGGTATTCTAAAAAGAAAAAATAAGCCTGGCGTAAAAAAGAAGCCCGGCTGATCAATAGGGCTTCTTTAGCGAACCGTATGCTATTTGCCTAATTATCTACCTACCTATCGACCTAACTAGGCGGCGCTGATTATTTCGTCGTCCCGCTGCAGCGGAGTACTTACCCCCACATGCCCGGCGATGCTGTCTACTATTTTGCCAGCCACTCTGATTTGCACTTCTTTTACGGTGCTAAACTGGGTGAGCGTATCAACAATTGAATACACAGTTAGATATTCCGCATTGGAGCCGCCGCTGTGTTTGCTGATCAACTCCTGGCTGAAGTCAACGGTACACAAACCGTCACTGATGTTAATATCCAGCAGTTTAGTGCCGGCAGGGATGGTAGGGCTAAGGGATTTATCTTGGGGACCGCTAATTAAGGCCTGGATTGTTTCCCTGGCGATACCGACAACATTGGGGATTTCTCTTTGCTCGGCGGTCAGTTGACCGTCTTGATTGGCAAAATACATCACTACCGTGGTCTTGTCCACAAGATTGGCCAGCGTTGGCAGGGTATCCCCTGCTGCCGGGGGCGCGGCGCTTCTGGTGAGAGTGATTACTTTCTCCGTCGGGGGCGCGGCGCTTTTGGTAAGGGTGATTGTTTTCTCCGTCGTGTCGGCTGTTTTTTCAGTTTGTTGGTTAAAACAACCGCCGGTATAAAGAATTAAGCCGATTACCCCCAGATAAAGAAAAAATTTAACCACTGATTTCATCTTTGCGTTTTCCTCCTTGCCAGGGTTGTCCTTTTTTTATGTGTATGACCGACGCAGGCGGATTATGATTAAAAAAAGACAACATATATATCATGGCGGCGGAAAAAATAAATTATATATTATGCCGGGGGTAAGTAAATGAACATAAAAATAAATTTTATCCGGGCGGCGGCGATTGCTTGGTGTATTTGTTTTTTATTGCCATTGGGCGTCATGGCGGACGCCGGCTGTCCTTATTGCCGGATGGGCGCCCGGGAATACCGGGTGTTGGCCCCTGCCGAGCAAGCGGTGCGGGGGCCCAGTGTGGAGCAGCTGCAAAAGATGTTAAAAAAAGTAGGCTATTATGACGGTCCGGTTAACGGCATTTATGATTTGCGGACCGTGGAGTCGGTGAGGAAATTTCAAAAAGAAGCGGCGCTCGCAGCGGACGGAGTAGTCGGCCGTCATACGTGGCGGGTATTGGATCAGGACTATTGCCTGGTAACCGGCAACAAGGCCATTCCAGGTCCGCAGGGGGCGGTAAGTATAGTGGTGGATATCGCGCAACGTAAACTGACCGTATTTTCGGACGGTGAACCTTTCAAACAATATACGGTGGCGGTAGGAAAATATCAAACGCCGTCGCCGGTGGGCAATTTTAAGGTGCTGCGCCGGGCGCTGCATGATGGCAGTGATTTTGGCACCCGTTGGATGGGCTTGAATGTTCTCTGGGGTTCTTATGGGATTCACGGGACGAACAGGCCGGATTCCATAGGCAGCTATGCCAGTCACGGCTGTGTCAGAATGAATAATCGCGATGTGGAGGAAATTTATCCTTGGGTGAACCCCGGTACCAGGGTCGTTTTGCTGGGCAACTTTTTTGACTATCAGATCCAGCAATATCGATTGTTAAAAATGGACGACACAGGCGGCGATGTAATGGAGGTACAGTTCAGACTGCGCAGGCTCGGTTATTATGACGGTCCCATTGACGGCATCATGGGCTCCGGTACGGCGCAAGCCGTGGCGCGGTTAAGAAAGAATAAAGGACTGCCGGAGGGTGACTGTGTGGATCGGCAGGTGTACCAACTGCTGGGATTATAGCTTGGCGGTTAACTTTATAAACCTTATATTTCTATTACGTGTGGTTTTAGGTCCAGCCGTTTGATAATATCCAGGTAATCCTGGGTGGTAATCTCGTCCGGTGATTTGCCTAACAGCGCCACCATTACGGCTTCCATCACGTTGGTGCCGAACGAGCGCCCCTCGAATTCCGGGGTGGTAGTTACCAGCCGGGTAATGCCTTTCTCCTTAAGCAGCTGGAGATCTTTGGCCGTAGTGGTGTTGGTGATCACGGTCTGGCCATTTAAGCCGTCCGGCAGATAACGCTTGATAAAATGGAAATCGCCGGCGATGATCTCGGCTTCCTGGTAATAAACGGCATATTTTTGAGCCTTTTTATCGTCCCGGGAATCCTGTTTCTTACCGGTGGGATAAAGCAAGTGAAAAGGCAGTTTGGTCATAATGGGCAGCAGTTTTCTGGCCAGGCTTTCCAGCTTGGGCAGGCTTCTGATGGGATAAGGAACGCCCACGGCAAAAATAAGATCGCCAAAGGTTACCTCACAGCTGGCTTGGACAAAGGCTTCGGCCATGCCGAACCGGTCTACCCCGCTGACCATCAGTACTTTGGCGCCCTTTTTGATATAGTCTGTTTCCCTAAGTAGGTAATTAACTGTTTCCCGCTCCAAAGTGTTTTTAAGACCGCTGCCGTCAACCACGGGAGTATTTTTGACGGCTCTCTTTAAGCGCATCCCGTCTCTGAAGGCAT
>WQUS01000167.1 GCA_009781965.1 Bacillota bacterium
CTGAAACCATCGCCGCCGCTTCGCCGCTGCGTACTAAATCGGCGGCCACCACCATAGAGGAATTCTTCTTGCGTCTTACCGCCGCGGCAGGCGCCTCATACATACCGATTACTTCCGGCGCATGGGCAATCTCCAACCCGGCGCATGGTTCTAAGGAATTGAGTTCCCGTTGCAATATTTCCCGGTCCCCCACCATAATCACCTGCAGACCGTTATAACGGCAGGTTCTCCAAGCGCCGCGGACAACCTCACCCGGCGCGTAATCTCCGCCCATTGCGTCAAGGGCTATTTTCAAGCTTCTTGACCTCCTCGGACAAATCAAATACCATAAATTTGCCTATGAAAACCAGTTCGTCCTTAACCTGGGATAAAACTCTGACAATATATTTGTTCAGTTTTTTGGCTGTAATCATCGCCCGGGCGACTACTTTCTCGCCCTTTAAAACCGGCCTTTTGAAGCTGACCCGGGCCGCCCCGGTAAGGGCCGCGTCACTGTCGATCAGTCCTACGGCTAAAGTGTTAGCCTGGGCAAACAAATACTGACCGTTTAAGACCCGTGTCTTTTGTAAGGTCATCTCAGCGGTGACTTCCAGTACGGACATCCCTGTTTGGCCCACCACCAGATCCAGTAATTCGCCCACTATTTCACTGCCGGCAATAGCCCGCAGTTTTTGATCCGATTCCCGGGCCATTTTCTTAATCCGCATCCGCATTTCGGGGATCTCCAGTTCGGCTCTGTCCAACCGCACGGTCTGAATACTGACGCCCAGTACCCGGGCCAGATCTTCGTCAGTCAAAAAGGGATTATCTTCTATCTGCCTGACCAAAGTTCCCTGCCTCTCTAATTTAGATCGGCTCATTCTAATCATCTCATCTCAAACTTTGGTAATCAATAGCTTTAGCATGGCGCTTAGTACCAGGTACTAACCCCGAGTATATCGCAAATGGCAAAAAAAAGCAACCTGATCGTAATTTTTATCCGATAAAAAAATAAGCCCCGTTTCGAGCTTATTTTTGTTAAGGTTTATTTTACCGCCACTGCTTCCCGGCCTTTATAGTGTCCGCACACAGGACAAGCTTGGTGGGCTACTGTAAATTCCTGACATTGAGGACACTTTGTCAGCTTAGGGCCGGCAATTTTCAAATGCGCCCTGCGCTGCCGATTCTTTTGTTTAGATCTCCTTCTTTGAGGAACTCCCATTTTTTACACCCCCTTGCAACGATATAAATATCTTAACTTTAATCAGTCCTTAGCTTAATAAATCTTTTAATTTAGCCAAGCGGGGATCCGGTTCATCCTGTACGCACCGGCAAGGATTTTTATTTAAATCCGCACCGCACACCGGACATAAACCAAGACAATCTTCCCGGCAGATAAAACGCATCGGTAAATGCAGCAGCATGGTTTGCACCACTTCCGGCGTGATATTGATCTGTTCGCCGGAAAATGGCACCCAATCAGCTTGTGCGCCGTCCGGCTGAGGCAAAGCAGAATCATAATATGTTTCCTGAAATGGCGCCTCCAGGGGATAAACCAAGCTGCTCAAACAACGGTTACAGCAGACGTCCAGCTCCGCCAGGATTGTTCCGTCAACCACAATGGCGTCGCCGGCATTGGTTAATGAAAGCCTGTATTCCACCGGCCGGGCCGGTTTAATCTCTTCACCGGCTACCGGTAACGGGGGCAGAATTTCGGAACCATGATAGGCAATCCGCTTTCCTCTGCTTCTTTTAAGCTTACCAACTTCCAATAAGGGCATACCGCCACCACCCAGCTATCAACAGGTAAAATTATATAAACATGGCCTTGTATTGTCAAGCCCGTCGCCAACGGTCAGGCAGCCCACAATTTTTTTGTTACTGGTCAGACGTTACTGAACAGTAACTTTTATTGACCTGGCATTTTCAGCGGGCTTGTTCAATATACTTAGTTTGAATCCCCAGTTTAAAGTCACCACATTACTCCGGATTTCAAAAAATGTCCCGGGCAAACCGCTTTACCCAGCCGGGCAACCGGAGAAAGGAGGTCTGTTAACTTTGCCTATTGCAAGCAACGGACAGATAAAAATACTGTGGGCCATCTTGGCCGTTGTTTTTGTCGCCATAATGGTCAGTAATCCGCAAGCGGTATTTGAAGGCGCTTCCTCCGGCGTCAGTACCTGGTGGAATATCGTTTTTCCCGCCCTGCTGCCTTTTTTTATTGCCTCGGAACTGCTGATGGGCTTCGGCGTAGTCAGGTTTATGGCCGTGCTTCTGGAACCGGTGATGCGTCCGTTATTTAATGTGCCAGGGTCCGGTTCTTTTGTGGTGGCCGTCGGGTTCACCAGCGGGTACCCCATCGGGGCTATGGTCACAGCTAAACTGCGTTCCCAAGGGCTGCTCTCCCGGGTGGAAGCAGAACGGCTGGTTTCTTTCACCAACAATTCCAGCCCGTTATTCATGCTGGTAGCCGTAGCAGTGGGGATGCTAAAACTGCCTGCCCTTGGCTACTTAATTGCCGCCAGTCATTATCTGGGCAACCTCACCCTGGGTCTGGCGCTGCGCTTTTATAAACGGCACGACCGGTCACAAACGCCGCCCTTGCCTTGGCAGGGTAACCGGCTCCGCCAAGCCTTCCGGGAAATGCTCGGCGCCATCAACGCCGAACAACGCCCCACCGGCCGCATCATCAGCGATGCGGTAACTAATTCGATTAGCAAACTATTAAATGTCGGCGGGTTCATCATCCTGTTCGCTGTCCTGATCAACCTATTTAAACACGCCGGGATCATTGGTTTACTGGCGCGGTTATTTGCCGTCATCCTAACGCCACTGGGTTTTGCTCCCGCAACTATGACCGCCCTGGCCGCCGGCTTCTTTGAAATGACAATTGGTGTGCGGGAGGCGGCTCATTCGGGAGCCACCCTGCCGGCTCAGTTAATGGCCATCGCGGTAATTTTAGCCTGGAGCGGCTTATCTATTCAATCCCAAGTGGCCAGCATGGTTTCCGGTACCGATATCAATCTGCGGCTATTTTTTTTAAGCAGAATTGGTCACGCCGGATTAAGTACCATCTATACGGTGCTTTTGTACCCATTATTCAACTTGGCCAGCAGCCCGGTCAGCGCCGCTCCGGCATTACCCCCGGGTAATTTGTTTTTTCACCCCGGTTATGCCAATTACCTGCAGCTATCATTTTGTACGTTACTGGGTTTGTTTATTGTACCATTGCTGTTTTATCTGGTTTATTATATGTATCGCGGCATCCGAACCATGATCTCTTTTCGAAATTGAACTCTTTGGCCACTCCGGCTATATTTTGTTGTCCTTCATATCCTGCAGCTCATTTCTCCCGGCATGAACCTGCTGCGCCACCTGATCCAGCCTGCTTTCCAGTTCGGCCAGTATTTCGTCGGCATAATCCCTGGCGCTTTGTTTAATTTGAGCTGCCACATCCTCGGCTTGAGCCTTAATTTGCGCGGCGATATCGTATGCCTTTCGGGTTACTTCGGATTCGTCCGCTTTTTTCTCCAATTCCTTCTCGGCGTCTTCCATAATACGCGTGGCTTCCCGCTTGGAGTCGGTAATTACTTTTTCCCGCTCCTGGATGACCCATTTGGCTTGACGCAATTCGTCGGGCAAAGAGGTTCTAATCCGATCAAGATAATCCAGCAGTTTATCCTCATCCACCAGAATTCGCCTGCTCATTGGTACCTTGAAGCTGCTTTCGATCAATTCTTCCATTTCGTTGATAATATTAAATAACTCCAAAGTAATTTCACTTCCTTTAATCGCAATTTATATATAATCGCAATTTATATACTTGTCACGCAGTCTATTTTCCACTAGCGGCGGCACCAGCGTACTAACACAACCGCCGAACAAGACTACTTCTTTAACGGCGCTGGAACTAATAAATGAATACTCCGCCTTAGTCATTAAAAAGATTGTCTCCACAGCCGGCTGCAGCTTTTTATTAGTTAAAGCCATCATAAATTCATTTTCAAAATCAGATATAGCCCTTAACCCTCTGATGATAGCCACCGCTTTTTTTTCACAGGCGAAATTAACCGTTAAACCTTTGAAGGAATCGACCGTCACATTACGAAAAGAATCGGTTACCTCCACCAGCATCCCTTTTCTTTCCTCTACGGTAAAAAGCGGCTTTTTCCCTGCATTCATTGAAACTGCGACAATTAAGCGATCAAAAAGGCTGGCGGCCCGTTCGATAATATCAATATGTCCGTTGGTGACCGGATCAAAACTACCGGGGTAAATGGCTAAGCGCACATTAATCCTCCTTCACACCGGGCGGTAAAAGGACAACGCGGTGTCACCGTATTTTTCACGCCGCCATAGCGCGAAAGTGCCTGTATTTTCGGGCAGTACATCCTTGGCGTCTGTTTCCAAAACAATTGTGGTATGAGGTTGCCACACCGGATGCCTGGCTAAAGTATTCAACACCGCCGCCGCCAGTCCCTGCCGGTAAGGAGGATCTGCAAAAACAATGTCGAATTTTTCGTTTCTTTGCGTCAGCCGGCGCAATGATTGTTCAACGTCGCCGGCCATTATTTCCGCTCCGGTATGCAATCCGGCAAGGTCGATATTATGCTTCAGCAGCCTGACCGCCCGCTGGTCTTTTTCGACAAATAAAACTTTTGCGGCGCCCCGGCTGAGCGCTTCAATACCCACTCCCCCGGCGCCGGCAAATAAATCGACAAAGGTACAGGCTGGTATTATTGGCGCCAATATGTTGAACAATGATTCCTTGACCCGGTCGGCCGTAGGCCTGATCGGCAGGTCGCCGGGCGACTTAAGACGCCGTTTTTTAGCGACGCCGCCAATCACGCGCAATGAGCCATCATTTCCTTTCCTTAAGCAAGAGATAAATCATTAATATTATAACATAATCGTTAGAAAAAATCGATTTATTGCATTTACGACCATTTTTTTATCATCCCCAAGCTGGTTTTAGACATAAAATCCATTATTTATTGCATACTAAGATCAACTTACCCGGTTTAATAATTTTATTGATCATGACAAGATGTTTAATCACAAATATGTTATCGAGGTGGTAGCATTGGACAGCGCTTTTCTGAAAAACATGGGTATTTCCATGGATCTGGCTCTGGAAGCCAGAGAAATAGTCCAGGGAGAAA
>WQUS01000168.1 GCA_009781965.1 Bacillota bacterium
GCACCGGTATCCCCGTGCTTTTGCGGGGGCTGAAAAACTATACCGGCAATCTGACCGCCGTTGTCACTGTGGCCGACGACGGGGGCAGTTCGGGGCGGCTGCGGGGCGAGCTGGGCATCCTGCCGCCGGGAGATATCCGCAACTGTCTGGCGGCTTTGGCCCACCGGGAGCCGCTGATGGAGGAGATGCTGCAGTACCGTTTCCCCGCCGGCGAATTAAAAGGACATAACATGGGCAATTTGCTGCTGGCTGCTCTTTGTGATATTACCGGTGGGTTTGATCAGGCGGTGCGCGGTTTCAGCCGCGTTTTGGCCGTGCGCGGCCAGGTGCTGCCGGTGACCCTTTCCCAGGTGCGGCTGTGCGCCAGGATGAAGGATGGGTCCGTAATCCGGGGGGAATCCAAAATTTCAGCCACCGGCGGGCAAATCGATCGGGTTTTTTTAGAGCCGGAAAATTGTTTGGCCAATGCCGAAGTGTTGCAGGCTATCCGGGAGGCAGACGCCATTGTTATGGGGCCGGGCAGCTTGTATACCAGCATTCTGCCGAATTTGCTGGTGCCAGAAGTGGCCGCGGCTGTCAGCGCCGCCAAGGCGGTTAAGATTTACGTCTGCAACGTGATGACCCAGCCCGGTGAAACCGGAGGCTGCAGCGCTTCCGGGCACCTGAAGGCTTTGCTTGATCATGCCGGTAAGAATATAGTTGACTATATGATTGTCAATACCGAAACTATTTCGCCTCGGCTGATTAAACGTTACCGCCGGGAGGGCGCCGTGCCGGTTGAGGCGGACTTGAACGCAGTGGCGGAACTGGGCGTGCGGCCGGCTCCCGCCCGGCTGGTCCAAAAGGGCGACTTGGTGCGCCATCATCCCGAAAAACTGGCCGGATTGGTGCTGCGGCTGATTGGTGAGCGTTATCCCGAGCGGGCGGTTTCGCTTAATTATTACGTCAGGCAAAGGAAGTTGGGCAAAGGCCAAAGCCGCGCGCTGTAAGCTGGTTGGTTTAGTCTGTTGGCTTTGCCTTGCGCTGGTGTGGCAGAGCCAGAGCCAGAGAGCCAGAGCTATAGATTTAGCCAATAATGTGGCTGATTAACGATGCCATAAGCGGATGTTTTTCATATGAGTGGATCCGTTATACTATGAATTAGACAGTGCCGGTTTGACCGGCGGAAAGTTGGTTATTGATGACCGTTAGTGAAGCGTATTTGGACAACAGCGCCACCACCCGCCCCTATCCTGAGGTGACCAGGGCGGTGGCTGAGACCATGGCTGAAAACTACGGCAACCCTTCTTCCCTGCACCGGAAAGGAGTGGCCGCCGAGCGGGCGCTGACTCAGGCCCGGGAAAGGGTGGCCGCAAGCTTGAACGTCACCGGGGGCATTATATTTACCGGCGGCGGCACCGAGGCGATCAATTTAGCGCTCAAAGGGCTGGCCCCCGGCAAGCGGGGCCGGCATGTTATTGCCACATCGGTGGAGCACCCGGCGGTGCTGAATGTCTGTGAGCAGCTGCGGGCCCAGGGAATTGAGGTAACGCTGCTACCGGTGAATCAAACGGGGATTGTGGACCCGGAACAACTTAGAGCGCAGCTGCGGGATGATACTTACCTGGTGTCAACCATCCATGTGAATAATGAGGTAGGCGCCGTGCAGCCGCTGGCCGATATTGCCGCTGTGCTGGCTGATTGGCGCCGCGACCGCCGGCGCGTTTTCTGGCATGTTGACGCGGTGCAGGCTTATGGCAAGCTGGCCTTGCGGCCGCGGGAACTGGGTGTGGATCTTTTGTCGGTGAGCGCTCATAAGGTGCACGGCCCCAAGGGCGTGGGGGCCCTTTACGCGGCGCCGCAAACCCCCTTGCGGCCGCTGCTGTCCGGCGGCGGTCAAGAGGGGGGCTTGCGCTCAGGTACTGAAAATGTGCCCGGCATTGCCGGTTTTGGCGTGGCCGCTGCCCTGTTGCGCCGGGAAGGGGTTGAGGCGGCGGAAAAAATGCGGCGGCTGAAGAAACAGCTGGTGGAAGGGATCCTGGCCGGGGCGCCGGAAGCGGTACTGAACGGGCCGCCCCTGGCCGACGGTAACGGTAATCCTGACAGCGCGCCGCACATAGCCAATATCTCCTTTCCCGGCCTGCCCGGTGAAGTGCTGGTGCATGCTTTGGAACAGGAAGGCATTTTTGTTTCCACCGGCGCGGCCTGTTCGTCCCGTAAAAAAACAGGCAGTGATGTGTTAAAGGCTATGGGACTGAGCGCCCCCCTGCTTGCCGGGGCGATTCGCTTCAGCCTGGCGCCGGTGAATACAGCGGCGGAAATGGACTTCGCCGTGGCAAAGACTCTGGCCGTGGTGCGGGAACTGCGCCGGCTGTACGGACAATAAGCGGGAGGATGGACGATGGACAATACATATTTGATCCGTTACGGTGAAATCGGTCTTAAAGGCAAGAACCGGCCGCTGTTTGAACGGCGGCTGATGGATAATATCAGCCGGGCCCTGAACGGGCTGGGCCGCGCCAGGGTAAGCCGGGTGTACGGACGGCTGGTGGTGGAAAGCGACATAGACTCTGCATTGCTGGTGGAAAGCTTACGTAAGGTTTTCGGTATTGTGTGGGTCAACCCAACCCTGCGCCTGCCGCTGGAGCTGGAGGCGATTTACTCCGGCGCCTTGCGGGCCATGCGGGACGCGGCAGCCGGTTTGCGGCTGCCGCCGGGTGAGCCGGTAACCTTTAAAGTGGAAGCCCGGCGTTCCAATAAATCCTTCCCCCAAACTTCGCCTGAGCTCAACGCGCTGGTGGGCGGCTATCTGTTGGACCATTACCCCGGTCTCCGGGTGGACGTGCATAACCCAGACGTTTTGGTGCGGGTGGAGATCCGGGAGAAAAACGCTTTTGTGTACGCCGGAGATGTGCCCGGCATCGGCGGATTGCCGGTGGGGAGCAGCGGCAGGGCGCTATTGCTTCTTTCCGGCGGGATCGACAGTCCGGTGGCTGGCTGGATGGCGATGAAACGGGGCATTGAAATTGAGGCCGTGCATTTTCACAGTTTCCCCTTTACCGGAGAGAAATCCCTGGAAAAGGTGCGCGAGCTGTGCCGGCTGCTGGCCGGCTATACCGCCCGGATCCGGCTGCATGTGATTCATTTCACCGAGATCCAGAAAGAGATCCAGTTGCGTTGTCCCGAGGAATTGCGGGTCACGCTCATGCGGCGCATGATGTTTCGCCTGGCCGCGAAAGTTGCCGGGCAGCGGGGGGCCTTGGCCTTGGTGACGGGCGAATGTGTGGGTCAGGTGGCCAGTCAGACCCTGGAGAGCCTGAGCGCCATCAGTGTGGTGACGGATTTGCCGGTGCTGCGGCCCCTGGTGTGCATGGACAAAGAGGAAATCATTGAACGGGCGCAGCTGATTGGCACATTTGCCACCTCCATCCTGCCTTATGAGGATTGCTGTACTTTGTTTTTGCCCCGCCATCCGGCCACCAGGCCCACGGCGGCGGAAGCCGCCAGGGCGGAAGAACAGCTGGCGCTGGAGGAGCTGCTGAGCGAATCGTTGGAAAAAACCGTGACGGAAGATATTAAAGCCCGAGGGTGATGTGCGATGAGTTTTTCGTCGGTGACCAAAAACGAATTGGCTCGGGTTATCGGCCGGCGGCGTTGCTGCCGGATTGCCGAGCTGGCCGCTTTGGTTAAAATGGACGGCTCGCTGCAGATCAGCGGAGGCAAAGTATCATTGAACTTGTTTAACCACAATGCGGCGGTGGCCCGCAAAATGTTTATCCTGCTCAAAGATTTATACGGCATTCAGGCCGAAGTAATGGTTAAAAAAAAGATGCGGTTAAACAAGAACAATGTCTACCTGGTGCGTGTGCCGCCTCAGGAAGGATTGGCGGAGATCCTGGTTGATTTGGGCATGTTGGATGAAAGCGGTCTGCTCAGGAGCGGTCTGCATCAGGGGCTGCTGCGCACCGAGTGCTGCCGCCGCGCTTACCTGCGGGGTATCTTTTTGGGCGGCGGCTCGGTGAATGATCCCGGGGGCACTTATCACCTGGAGTTAATTACCGGCAATGAACGGCTGGCGGCTGATATTTGCCGGCTGCTGAAGCGTTTTAAGTTGGAGGCCCGGATCAGCACCAGGAAAAAGTGGTATGTGGTTTATCTCAAAGAGAGCGAGCAAATTGTTAAATGCCTGAACCTGATGAGCGCTCATACCGCGCTGCTGGAGTTTGAGAATACCAGGGTGGTCAAGGATATGCGCAATCGGGTGAACCGGCTGGTAAACTGTGAAACTGCCAATTTAAACAAAACCGTCAACGCCTCTTTGCGCCAGACAGAGAATATCCGGCTGATTGCCCGGACTTTGGGGATGGGCAAGTTGTCCCCTTCGTTGCGGGAAGTGGCGGAACTGCGGCTCAGTTACCCGGACGCCAGCCTGAAGGAGTTGGGGGAAATGGCGACCCCGCCCCTGGGCCGCTCCGGGGTTAATCACCGGTTGCGCAAACTGGAGCAAATTGCTGAAAAATTGCGGACCGGCGGGGAGCAGCAGATGCTGTAATCGAGTATTATTTCCAGGGGTGCGGCATAGATTGAATTAAAACTCAGGCAGGATTTTTGCAAGCGACGTAGAATCCTTATCATTAAACGGAATGTGACCACTCAATATGTTTCGGTTGGGCTCGGTTGAATAAAATAATATTGCAAAATTGATCAGCGAACGTAAATTATTTTACTGGTCAGGCAAAGCTGGACAGCAGAGGGTAAATTTTAGATAATTGTCAATTTTGACATAATTATTACTATAAATTGGAGGCATTGAAGCCATGCGCATGGGTTATGGGCTGAACGTAATCCAGACACAAAAATTAATCATGACCCCGGAGCTGCGCCAGGCCATCACAATTTTGCAGCTGTCTGCTTTGGAACTGGAGTCTTACGTGGAGCAGCAACTGGAGGAAAACCCGCTGTTGGAGGTCAGGGACGAGGAAATCGAGCGCTCCGTGACGGGAGACAAAATAGCGGCGGAGGATAAACCGGAGGATAACGGCTACGATATCGACTGGCAGGATTATTTTCAAGACAGCAGCGATCTGGGCCTGCCCCGTTCGGAAATTCAGGCCGATCCGAACTGGTACGGCTACGAACACTTTGCCAGCCGCACGCCTACT
>WQUS01000169.1 GCA_009781965.1 Bacillota bacterium
CGCTGTGCGCTGCTGCCCCTGTGACCCATAAATACGGGCGTCGCTGCCGTTAATGAAAAAGCCGACGTCATCCTTATGTATACCTACCGAGGTACTGCCTTGGGCAATATCCCTCTCCAAGCTTTTTCTTAATTTGTCCGCCCATTCCGTTTGGGACACGTTGGCTTTATAAAATAAGCCCAGTTCCTCCCGCCCGTTGGTAACGCTCCTGTGGATTTCTCCGGCCCAAACATTTAAACGCTCAATAAAAGACTGGCGAAGCGTTTCAATCCGGCCGCCGTGCTCAATAAGCTTTTCATCCCAAACTGCCAGCGTCGGCAGCAGTTCACGGTTTTTATACAGGCTTTTCAGCAGATTATTCCTTTGTTTTAACACACGAAAGTATTGCTGAAGCTCATAATAATACACAGGGTTTAGCTGGCAAAGCTCCAAATCCACAAAACGCCTGCGCTCCGCCGGGCCGGATTTAATCAGCTGTAAATCCTCGGGTGAAAACATGACAACCAGCAGCGTGCCAAACAGCTGGCTTAGTTTTTTGATCGGTATGCCGTTTACCGCCATCCCCTTTTTATCGTCCCGTTTCAGATGAACGTCAATTCTATCTTCATAACTGCCGTTATGCACCATCAGGCGCACGTGCGCTTCCTCACTTTGGAACTGAATCAGCTCCCTATCCGTATTGGTACGGTTGGAGTGCCCTGTGGCGCCAATATAAATGGATTCCAAAAAATTGGTCTTTCCCTGCGCGTTTTGGCCAACCAGCACGTTTAAGCCGCTGCTTAATGTTACGTTGGCGCTTTCGTAATTACGATAATTTTTCAATGATACATTTTTAACATACATGGGGTTGTCACGCTCAATTTTAGGGGCTTCATCATAAATTAATCTTTGACAAAAAAATGAAAAATTAAACAATCAGTATTATTTTAACATGAGTTCGACGAAGTCGAAGCAGCCGCTTTAGCGGCTGAAATCGCGCGACAATTTCTATGTTATTTTCACGGGCGTCGCGCAAAGTAAACAGGTTTAATGCCTCGCAACTGAAGCTGCGGGTAGTAAACCGATGCCCCCCAGCTTGCTGCGGGGTAGTTCACTTCAAGCGAAGCGGCAAAATCAAATACTTGTAGTTTCCTTCCGCTACCGGCTGAATGATACAGGGGCTTAAAGCGGTCGTAAAAATCATCGTCACTTCGTCGTCCTCAATCACCTTTAGCACATCTATCCAGTATTTGGGGTTAAACGCAATTTCCAGGTCGTTACCGTCGATATCCACGGCGATTTCATCCGTAAACGAACCCATTTGAGTTTTGGAATCAATGCTCAGCATATCCTTGTGCAAACTCAGCTTTACCGGCTCTTTTTTGGATTCTTTGGAGATCAAGCTGGCTCTTTCCAGTGAAGACAGGAGTAACTGGCGGTTGGCCAACACCTTGGTGGTGTAATCGCTGTTCAACACCTGGTTATATTTGATAAAATCCCCTTCCAACAAGCGGGAAACCATTGTAAACTTCTTCATCTCAAACATAGCGTGCCGTTCTGTCACGTAAATACACAGATTTTCGTCGCTGTCTGTCGGTATAATACGGCTAATTTCGTGGAGCGTTTTGGCAGGCACAACGACAGATGTATTTGCGTTTTTCCCTTCCAGTTCATGCTTTACATAAGATACCCGGAACCCGTCTACTGCCACCAAGTCCATAGTATTGTTTTGGATGGACATGAGCTGGCCGGTCAAAATAGGCTTAGTATCATCCATTGATACACTGAAAATTGTTTGTCTGATCATGTTTTTAAATAATGACGCGGAAATTTCATACGCCTGATTTTTATCCACCTGGGGCAGTTGGGGAAATTCCTCACCGTTTAACCCGAGTATGGTAAATTCTGTACGGCCGCTGTATATCCGGGTGATATTATTTTCATCCGCTTCAATGTACACCGCGTCGTCCGGAAGCCTGCGTACAATATCAGCAAAAAGCTTGGCATCCAGCGCTACTGTACCGCCTGTTTCAACATCCGACGGTATCATCGCGGTAACGATTCCCATTTCCAGGTCATTGGCGATTAACGAAATGCCGCTGTCCTCGTCCGCTATTAACAATATACACTCCAGTATGGGCAGAGTTGTCCGGGAGGAAGCCATACGTGATACGTAATTGATATTTTCCATCAACATTTCTTTCGAACATGTAACCGCTAGCTTTTTCATTATGAACGCTCCTATCGTTGAGGCGCCGCCGGCCAAATCCACCGGCTCGCTTTTCCACATCGGTTGTTATATATTATATATGTTTTTAGTAGTCGTAGTAGTAGGGAGTGTGAATATGTGTATAAGGCCCGTAATGGTTGTTTTGTCAATACATTTGGATACTGAAAACTCTGTGAACAAGCTGTTGATATCTGGCGGCTTTATCAACAGTATCCACAAGCGCCTTTTGTTTGGTAAAACAGATACAAACATATCAACAGGCGCCCACAGTATTTTACGACTTATCCACATAGTTATCCACAATATATATAAACAGATGATGATCAAGCCTCTCCCTTGATTTTTTTCTCCAGTTCAATCAGCGTCAGGCGCAGGGTAATATCCCGTTCCGATTCATCGGAAATTTTATCACAGCCGTGGATAATGGTGGTATGATCCCGCCCGCCAAAGAGCTGGCCAAGCTGTGGCAGGGATTTGTCCACCAGTTTACGGGAAAGGTACATGGCTACCTGGCGGGGGTAGGTCAGTTTTTGGGTTCTCTTTTTACTGCGCAGCTCTTCGGCGGTAATATTGTAGTGATTGGATACTACCTCCTGTATATACTCCACAGAAACTTCTCTTTTTTCCGTTTCATAAATCATATCGCGAAGGGCCTGCTCCGCCAGGTCGGTATTGACTACCTGCTTGGTAAGTTTGGCATAGGCGGCTACCTTGTTTAAGGCGCCTTCCAACTCACGGATGTTAGAGACAATATTTTTAGCGATAAACTGTATCACTTCATTGGAAACATCCATATGGTCCATTTCGGCCTTTTTTTCCAGTATTGCGGCTCGGGTTTCAAAATCCGGCAGTGTAATGTCGACGATTAAACCGCACCCAAAACGGGACCGGAGCCTGTCCTCCAATGTTTTAATTTCTTTGGGCGGCTGGTCGCTGGATATAACGATTTGTTTATTGGCATCGTACAGCGTGTTGAAGGTATGGAAGAATTCTTCCTGCGTACCTTCCTTATCGGACAAAAACTGGATATCGTCAATCAACAGTACATCGATATCCCGGTATTTATTGCGAAACTCCTGATTTTTTCTTTCTTTAATAGAGGTAATCAATTCGTTTGTAAAGGTTTCGGTGGACGCGTAAAGCACTCGTTTTTCCGGATCCTGCTCCAGAACATAATTGCCGATGGATTGCATAAGGTGTGTTTTGCCCAGGCCCACGCCGCCGTATAAAAATAAGGGGTTGTAGGTAGTGCGGCCAGGCGCTTCCGCTACTGCCACCGCGGCCGCGTACGCAAGCTCGTTACTCTTGCCCCGCACAAAGGTTTCAAACACATATTTGGACTTTAAATTGCTTTGGTTTAAAAGATCGATGTGATCTTTTTTGGCTTTGCGCTTTTTAGGGTCCATATCCTCCGGTGAAACTACCTTAACTTCAATATCCTGTTCCATTACGGCTTTCAGGCCGTTGGTGATATCATAGAGGTACCGTTGCATAATGGTAGTTTTAAAAAAATCCTCCTGGGTTTTCAGTATAATCAGATTGCCTTCCCTATAGAGCGGTTCCAGCGTTTTAATCCACGTGTCATAAACAACATCGGTAAATGCATTTTGCAGCAGCACCAAAGCCTCCGACCAATAGGAAGAGAGAGACGGTTCCGTTGGGCGGTTTACTTTTTCTGGTTGCATCTGGTATTCCTCCTTAAAATTAAAGCACAGGCTTGGTGCATAGTGATGCAGGGTTAAAAAAGCAACAAAAAACAAGCCGATTTATAAACTGCGCGTAAACCGTGCTTTTTTTGTACTTAACGGGTGCTAACCGACATAAATTCCATCGTATTTATAAAGTCTTAAATAATAATGAAAGCATATATGTACGTATTAATGTATTCTGCATGTCGTTTACTTTATAGCTTAGATAGACGAAGAAATAAACACCTGTCGATAAGTGTTGTCCACAAGCCAAAACCTGAAAATGCAGGTCAAAAACAGTGGAGACAAAAAGTTTTACACATAGTTATCAACAGATTGTGAATAAACTACGTGGCAAATCAGCTAAAGGCGACAACTTATCCACAGCTTTTTCTAATCATAACAAAAATGAGGGCAATAATCAATCTCTGTTTTTGGTTTGGTCAAAATAAAAAACTTGACGCGGAAAATAGAATCGAATATAATAGCGCTAATGCTTGCGCCTATGGCGGATTTGACGGATATGGCCTTTTGCTTTGCTCTATTGCCCGGGCGGTAAGGCTGTGTTCATGCTTAACACGCGCTTTGGCAAGAATACGTTACATGCTAGGAGGTGTATCCGATGAAGATGACATATCAACCCAAAACAAGACAAAGAAGCCGGGAACACGGATTTCGCAAAAGGATGTCTACGGCGAACGGCCGAAAGGTATTGTATAGAAGGCGTAAAAAAGGAAGAAAGGTATTGTCTGCATAACCTGTCTTCCTATAGTTTACTTTTATATGTTCTACTGTAATAAAGGCCGCGTAAGTGGCCTTTTGTGTTAGGCGGCGCTTTTAGCTCGCCGATTTGCGGGCAAGCTGTAAAGGTGAGGACCGGGCATGAAGTTTACTGAATCGTTAAAAAAAAATTACCAGTTTCGTTTTGTGTATAATAGAGGAAAATCTATTGCAAACCGTCAATTGGTGATGTATATTTATCCCAACGGGACAATGTGCAACCGTTTGGGGATTTCTGTGAGTAAAAAAGTTGGTAAGAGCGTTGTCAGAAGCCGTGTGACGCGGCTGATACGGGAGAGTTACCGGTTAGTGGAGGACAAGGTTTCCAAAGGATATGATATCATTGTCATTGCCAGAACAGGCGTTAACGGACTGCCTTTTTGTGACGTGCAAAAATCAGTGGTCTATCTGTTGAAAAAACAAGGATTGTATGATAGTCAGATAAAAAACCAAGCT
>WQUS01000170.1 GCA_009781965.1 Bacillota bacterium
CGGCCCGTAAAGTTATTAACCGTGCGCTCATGCTCTCCGAGAAATCGCTTACGGTTAATAACTTTACGGGCCTGGGCTACGGGTACTAACAAACACAGGGCCTGACCAGTAACGTAAGCAGGGGCGCTGCGGCGCCTTTCTACTTTTATATAATAATAATCGGCATACTTGTTATAATACTTGTTCAGGTATATTTTACTCAGCTCTATTTACAGACGCTCAATAAAGGGGGACTTGTCAAGTGTCAGCCGGAGAGAAATGCAGCAGCTGCGGTAGTAAAACGGATGGCTGTGCGCCGGATAGCTGCGGCGTCGGGGTTTTGCCCCAGAATGATGTCAATGATATTAAACGGGTGATTGCGGTGATGAGCGGTAAGGGCGGGGTAGGGAAATCCGCCGTGACCGGCCGCTTGGCCGTCGGTCTGGCCCGCCAGGGGCGCCGGGTGGGTATTTTGGACGCCGATATCACCGGCCCCAGCATTCCGAAAATGTTCGGGCTCAATGCCCGTCCTACGAACAGCGGCCAGTACCTGATGCCGGTGAAAACAGCCGCCGGTATTGCCGTGATGTCGTTAAATCTATTACTGGAACGGGAAGACCAGCCGGTTATTTGGCGCGGTCCCGTGATTGCCGGCGCGGTCAAACAGTTTTGGACCGACGTGGCCTGGGGCCGGTTGGATTATCTGCTGGTGGACATGCCTCCGGGCACCGGCGACGTGCCCCTGACGGTGATGCAGTCCCTGCCTCTGGACGGCGTGATTGTGGTCACTTCGCCCCAGGATTTGGCCAATATGGTGGTGCAGAAGGCCGTGAACATGGTGCGGCAAATGGAGGCGCCTCTGCTGGGGGTAGTGGAAAATATGAGTTATCTGCGCTGCCCGGACTGCGGCAAAGAGATTAGAGTCTTTGGCCCCAGCCATGCCGGCCGGCTGACGGCAGACGGCGTGCCTCTGCTGGCGGAGCTGCCGCTGGATCCGGAATTGGCGCGGCTTTGTGACGCCGGGCGGCTTGAAGACTACCGGGAGGAGCCGTTTGTTAATTTGGACGCACTGCTTTCGGCACAAAACTAAAAAATTGTTCCGGCGGGAAGGAATATTGTAAACAAATAACGAATAATTGATTTACGGCAATCTGCAGGAATTAGGAAGAGTATAAGCGGCGATAACTCTTTGTTTCGTTGCTTACACTGTCCCGCAAGACGTCTTTTGGGGAGATGTTGGTGGGGGTGAGTTTTCGCGTCTTTGTGACAAAATGTACGACGCGCGGATGGGTGCAGACAGCCTGACCGGCATCATGGTGACCCATGGAATTTTATGATTTGCAATTGTGCTGCACTCCGGAGAGGGGGGATTGGGGCTATCGTTAGCCATGTTACCGCACCAGGGGAATTTTAACAAGCAGGATTTAGCTGAAGGAGGTATTGAGGTGGCTTTTGAACCTAAAGATTCGCAAAATGCAATAAATTATGCGGAAAGCAGAATTTACACCGATGCGGAACTGAAAAATTATACCGAAGAAGAACTGAAAAACTACAAAGTTAAGCATGCTATTCCGGATCTGGAAGAACTGGAAAAGGGTCCGTGGCCCAGTTTTGTGTCCGACGCCAAACAGGGCGCCTTGCATAGAAAGAAACTGGCGGATGACCGGATGTTAATTGATCGGGATGTTATCGAGGACATGCTCGGCCAATTGCAAGTATCCTTTGACGAAGGGGAAACCCACTGGAAACACGGCGGCATCGTGGGCGTGTTTGGTTACGGCGGCGGCGTGATTGGCCGTTATTCCGATTTGCCGGAAAAATATCCTTCCATCGCCCATTTCCATACTGTCCGGGTGGCTCAGCCTTCCAGTAAGTTTTATGATTCCAATTTCCTGCGCACAATGTGCGATATGTGGGAATACCGGGGCAGCGGCTTGATGAACCTGCACGGCTCCACCGGCGACATGGTGCTGCTGGGGACCACCACTGAGCAATTGGAACCGATTTTCTTTGAACTGACCCACAAAATGCAAGTTGATATCGGCGGCTCCGGCTCCAACCTGCGTACGCCGGAATGTTGTATCGGCAAAGCCCGCTGCGAATGGTCCTGCTATGACACTCAGGCCCTGTGCTATGAGCTGACCCAGTATTATCAGGACGAATTGCACCGCCCGGCTTTCCCTTATAAATTCAAGTTCAAATTTGACGGCTGTCCCATCGGCTGCGTGGCTTCCATCGCCCGTTCCGATATGTCCTTTATCGGGACTTGGCGGGACGATATCCGCATTGATCAGGAAGCGGTTAAAGCTTATATCGCGGGAGAAGTTGTGCCTGCCGGCGGCGGTCATACGGGGAGAGATTGGGGTAAATTTGACATTAAAAAAGAAGTGCTTGACCTTTGCCCCACTAAGTGTATGTGGATGGAAAACGGCGAGTTGAAAATTGACAATGCCGAATGTAACCGCTGCATGCATTGTATCTGTGTGATGCCCAAAGCCCTGCGGCCCGGCCTCGACACCGGCGTAACCATCCTCTGCGGAGCCAAGGCTCCCATTCTGGAAGGCGCCCAAATGGCCACCCTGATTGTACCGTTCATGAAGGCCGAACCTCCTTATGACAACATTAAGGAATTCATCGAGAAGGTTTGGGAATGGTGGATGGAGGAAGGCAAGAACCGCGAGCGTCTTGGTGAATTGATGCAGCGCTCCACATTGCCTACGTTCCTGGAAGTTCTGGAACTGCCGGCTATGCCGCAATATGTTAAAGAGCCCCGTTCCAACCCGTACATCCTGTGGAAGGAAGAGGATGTGCCTGGCGGCTGGGATAGGGATATCAAAGAATACCGGGCCAGACATAAGAGATAGGAGGGTTTGTGTGATGGCGTTATCTACCGAAAGATTAGGCAAATATGATCCTAAGAATCCACAGGAAAATAGAATTACCGACATTGGCCCCAGGCATTTCTGGCAGTATTTTCCGCCGGCGATCCAGGAGAACTACGGCCAATGGACCCACCACGAAATTCTGGAGCCGGGCATTTTAGTCCACTATGCCGCCAACGGCGGCCGGGCTTATACTATTCGTTGCGGCGCCGCCCGGTTTATGACCGTGCAGCACGTGCGTGAGATTTGCGACATTGCCGATAAGCATTGCGGCGGCTTTGTGCGTTTCACGACCCGGAATAATATTGAGTTTATCGTGGATACTCCGGAAAAGGTCGAGGCCCTGAAAAAGGATCTGGAGAGCCGTAAATTTGCCGGCGGCAGCTATAAGTTCCCCATTGGCGGCACCGGCGCCGGGGTTACCAATATCGTGCACACCCAGGGCTATATTCACTGTCATACGCCGGCCACGGACGCTTCGTCCATGGTTAAAGCGGTGGCGGATGAACTGTTCAGAGAGTTTCAGACCATGGATCTGCCGGCTAAAGTCCGGGTATCCATGGCTTGCTGCCTGAATATGTGCGGCGCCGTGCACTGCTCCGATATCGCCCTGTTGGGTTATCACCGGAAGCCGCCGATTATCGACCACGAAGTAATTGCCCAGGTCTGCGAAATTCCGCTGGCCATTACCGCCTGCCCGGTGGGGGCTATTTCCCCCGACAAAACCGCGGAAGACAAAAAGACGGTGAAGATTAAGAACGAGCGCTGCATGTTCTGCGGCAACTGTTATACCATGTGCCAGGCTCTGCCTCTCTCCGATAAAGAGGGCGACGGCGTGACCATTCTGGCCGGGGGCAAGATTTCCAACCGCATCAGCATGCCCAAGTTCTCCAAGGTGGTTGTGCCTTGGCTGCCGAATAATTTCCCGCGGTTCCCGGAAGTGGTTGACGATGTGAAGAAGATCCTCAACGCCTACGCTAACGACGCCAACAAGTACGAGCGTTTGGGCGACTGGGCCGAGCGGATTGGCTGGGAGAAATTCTTTGAGAAGTCCGGCCTGGAGTTTACCGAGCACCTGATTGACGACTACCGGCTGGCCTATGATACCTGGCGGACCAGCACGCAGTTTAAATATACCGATGCCGCCTGGGCGGTATCAAGAGCGGCCGGCGGCATTGACGACTAAATGCTGTAACTTGCCTGGTATAAAGGAGATGTTATCATGGAAGAACTACAAAAGGTGATTGTTGAGTTTGCCGAAACCAGCAAAAAAACCAAGTTCTATTTTAAAGACATTGAGAAGGCCGTGCAAAAGGTTCTTCCCGATGCCAAGATGAGGGACATCAAAAAGGCGTGCACTGCTTTAATCAATGACGGAACGTTGATTTACTTCTCCACCGGCAGCAGCACTATGTACGGGCTGAAGGGCAGAGGCATGACTGAGGATCCGGAATAGGCGCATGCAACACTAGAGGTTAAAGGTTGCCGTCCGTGTTGGATGGCAGCCTTTTTATATTGGTAGGAGGCAGCCATGAAAACACCGCAGGGTTCCAGAGAGTTTATCAACGAACAGGTGCAAATGCTCAATGAAAATCCGGAATGTGCCAATGCTCAGTATAATCTGGGCGTCACCGCCATGCAAACCGGCCAATATGAGGAAGCCATCGAGTTTTTTGAAGAGGCGATCAACAATAGCGGCCGGATGTTCGAGGCTTGCGTCAATTTGGGCTATATTTATTTTAAGCTGGGGAACCTGGAAAAGGTCATTGAGGCCAATAAGAAAGCGGTGGCCATCGAACCACGTTACGCCCGCGGCTATGCCAACCTGGGCTTTGCTTATCTGGAACTGGTGCGCGCCGACGAGGCCATTGAGGCGCTGGAGCAGGCCATCGAGCTAAATCCGGGCATTGCCCAGGCCTGGAGCAATTTGATTAACGCCTATATTCAAAAGGATGAGCTGGACCAGGCGGTGGCCACCGGGGAAAAAATGCTTGCGGTGGCGCCGGACTTCCCGTTGGGGATCAATAATCTGGCTTACGCTTATTATTTGCGGGAAGATTACCCCCAGGCGATCCGGTTCGTGGACCGGGCGGCGGAACTGGGTTTTGCGGTGCATCCCGAATTTCTAAAGGAACTGGAGCGATACCGTTAATATGAGCGATCAGGAGCGCCTGTTTGCAGCATATGAAAAACTGGCGGCCGGGGCGGACCTGGCTTTTGCCAAGGTACAGCAGGAGCACGGCTCTTGCGTCAAGTGTGAGGTGGCCTGTTCTGATTGCTGTCACGCCGTGTTCGGCGTTTTTCCAATTGAGGCCGCCTATTTAAACCGCTATTTTGGCGCTTTGCCGGAGGAGCTGCGGGAGCAGGCCCGCCAAGGGCTGGCCCTGGCGGACCGGGAGCTGCGGGAGATGCAAAAGAAGCTGGAGGCCTGCGGGGACGACCGGGACGCGAGCAACCTGGTGATGGCTGAAACCAGAGTCCGCTGCCCCCTGCTGACCGCGGAAGAAAAATGCCTGCTCTATGACCGCCGGCCGATCACTTGCCGTGTTTACGGCATGCCCACCCAGGCGGGCGGCAAAACCAGAGCCTGTTGGAAAGCGGGTTTTGTCAGCGGGCAGGCTTATCCGGTTTTCGATCTGGATGCTATGTACCGTGAATTATACCGGCTTTCCGGCGATATGCTGGCCCTGGCCGGCGAAGAGGACCAGGAAAAAGCAGGACTGCTGGTTTCAGTGGCCCAGGCCCTCAAGTGAGATGAGGTTCGAGGTTCGAAGTTCGAGGTTCGATTTAAAGCTACTGGGCAGTGAGTTTACTGTTCACGCGTAACTGTTCGGCACCGAGCGGCAAAACAGGTTTCTGTTCACGCGTTACTATTCGGCATCAAGCCGGCCCGTAAAGTTATTAACCGTGCGCTCATACTCATTCGAGAAATCGCTTACGGTTAATAACTTTACGGGCCTGGGCTACGGGTACCAACAAACCTTGCATAGTCTCGAACCTCGAACTTCGAACATCGAGTTAACCGTGCGCTCAGGCTCTTTCGAGAAGCCGCTTACGGTTAATAGCTTTGCGGGCCGTATTCACTTTGAGGATTAGCAAACACTGCACTGTGACAATATTTTTTCCACCAGCTCACCTACTGTTGTTGGGACCAATTGCCCGGCGGCATAAATTTTCAGCTCGCCGGCGTCTGTGCGCAGTTTGGTTAGTTCTTCGCCGGCCAGGCCCGGATTGAGCCTTCCTAACAGTATGGCGGCGTAGCCGCGGGTTTCCGGGTTCTGATCCTGTAAAAAGGGAACAAAGTAAGCCGGTCTTTTGGGCAGCAGTTCCGGACGGGTTTCCGCGATCCGGCCCAGGGCGCGCAGCACTCTGGGCTTCATGGTTTCGTCCGCCAGGTACTTGTACAGCTCCGGGATATAGCCGGAAAAAATGCCCGGCGCCGCCGCGATAATCTCGCCGGCTGCGTCCACGGCGCCCCAGCTTGAAGCGGCCGTATCGTCCAAAGCGGTAAAGAGACGGTGCAGCAGTTTAGCCACCGGGCCGGAATCCCGCCGGGAGATTATCGCTGCCGCCTGACCCAGGGCGTCCGCGCTGCGGCAGCGCAGCAGCTCGTCCCCCGAATAGAGCAGGCGCTGCAGGTCATTAAGCACCCGGCTGTTGGCGGCGGCGCAGGCCAGCACCGGTTCCAAACGGTATTCGCCGACCAGGGAAGCTATTTCCCGCTTGGACAACGGCGGTGGGGCTGTTGCGGGGGCCGGCGCCCGGGCCGTTTGACCGAGGGGTTTGAGCTGGGCCAGTCTTTTTTGTACTCCCGCGGCGGTAACCTCGCGGATATCGTCGTGCAAACGGACAAAGTACAGGGCGCCCGGTATTTTCCTGCCGTTCAGATAACCTTCCGGCACCAGCAGATGGCTTTCAATATCGTAATGTTCCACCAGCGATTCCAGGTAGTCTTCATCCGGCAGCAGATCCCAGGCTAGGTCCCAGTCCATGGCGCAGCTGAAGACCAGGGCTTCGGAAAATGCCGCCCCTAAGTTATGGCCGCTGACGTCGTAGGCGTATACCGCCCCGCAGGAGCAGGCGCCCATCGGCATTTCGCTCCGTTTGTCGGCCTCCGCTTCGCCGGGCCGCTCAATGGGCAGTCCGCAAAAGGGGCAGGCGGCTTTTTCCGTGGTCACCCGGCCAAAGGGTCCTTTTTCGATACTGTAGCGGTGGTCCTTCATGGCGCTCCTCCGGTTTAATCATCCGGTCCCGGCAGTTCAAAAGATGAGCAGCTGTTGCCGGGGCTGCATGATTTGGTGTCAAATTTTGGCTTGGCGCCGCCGCCGGATTTCATGGCGTAATTGGTGCTGCTGATGACCCGCTCAAAGGTGTCTGACTGGCATTGGGGGCAGCGGAGCTCGAGCCGGTCGCCGGCTTTGATAAACAGTTTCTCAAACACGTGACCGCACTGGGTGCATCTGAATTCGTATATGGGCATGGTGCTTTGCTCCTTTCGTTCCATCCGGATCAGCTGTCCGGATAATTTAAGTATAACAGCAAGGTCAATTTATCGTCAAATAGTGGTTACTGTTCACGCGTTACTGTTGAGCATCAAGCCGGCAGGCTAAACTATTAACCGTGCGCTCATGCTCATTCGAGAAATCGCTTACGGTTAATAGTTTAGCCTGCCTGGGCTTGGCGTATGAGCAAGCACAGCATAGCCTCGAACATCGAACCTCGAACTTCGAGTAAACCGTGCGCTCATACTCTTCGAGAAATCGCTTACGGTTAATAACTTTACGGGCCTGGGCTACGGGTGCTAACAAACGTTGCATAGTATCGAACCTCGAACCTCGAACTTCGAACCTCGAGTAAGCGCTGGCATATTGTGTTCGTTGACAGGCCCGCCGGCTGCGTGCTAATCTACTAAGTGAAAAATATCCGCTCCGGCCCTTGGAGACGGGAGGAATAATGAGGCGAACCACGAATATTGCAAAGGGGATTTATCTGTTTTAAACCCTTTGCTGTTTTTTAGGACCTGCTGCCCGGAGAGGAGCGCTTCAGCGGGGCGGGCTGTCCACGAGATGAGAAAAGTATTTTTAAGGAGGTGAGCCCTATGTTTAAGGTAGCCATTGATCGTGACAAATGTGAGGGTTGTGGTGAGTGCACGGAATCCTGTCCGGCTGACATTTTAGAAATGGATGACGGGAAAGCCGCGGTAGCTAACCCCGAGGAGTGCCTTGGCTGCGAAACATGCGTTTCCGTATGCCCAAGCGGCGCTGTCACCGTGGAGGAAGGTTAATAATTTTTTGGTATGATCAGTTAAGACAACCAGGACACATATTATAAGATTGATGCTCCGAGGGAGGTGCGCTTTTGAGTTTAATAATCGGACAAATACTGCCGTATATTACGATAACCCTTTTTACCCTGGGCGTTTTGTATCGTCTGGGCCGCTGGGTGGGGCCGCGTATCGTGCACAATATTACGCTGTCGCCCTGGATGAAAACCAATACTGCAGTGACGATCAGAGTGGCTGAGGAAGCTTTTTTGTTCCGCAATTTATTCCGGTTTGATAAGGTTTTGTGGCTTGGCGCTATTTTAATGCATTTTTCCCTGCTCAATGTGCTTGGCGGGCATGTGGTGGGCTTCGGTACACTGGGCAAACAATTTGCTTTTATTCCCGGTCTGGGGATTACCGAGGATTTGAGCGAGCAAATGTCAAACCTGCTGGGTTCGGTGTTTGGCCTGCTGCTTTTACTTACTTTATTATTTTTGCTTTACCGCCGTTTGACCCTGCCGAAGGTGAAGCTGGTGTCCAGTATCAGCGACAATCTGTGGCTGGTTTTTCTGATTTTGTTGGTTGGCGTGGGCGACCTGATGCGCTTTTTCGAGTTTGCCGCCACGAATGTGGACTATAAAGCGGTGCAAGATTATCTTGTGGCCCTGGCTTTGTTCAAGCCGGTTACCGATATGCCTCTTTTGAGCAATTACTTTTTCCTGACCCACTTTCTGCTGGTGCAGATACTGCTGATTGTTTTCCCGTTCAGTAAGCTGATGCATATTTTCGGCATGTTCGCCGAGCGCTGGATTATCAACCGGGTTTACAAGGATCCCGCCCCCGGTTTGCCTAATGTGGACGTAGCGGCGGCCCGTTTGGCCGGCATTGGAGTTCCGTCCGGCGACGCCGCGGAAGAGGGGGTTTAAATTATGCCAGAATATAATGGAATGGTCCAACCGGTCAGAGCTACTCCGCAAGAACTGAGCAAAATTTTTGTCGAGGCGGTGCCCGACGAGCAAAAGCCGGAGAAAGCGGTAGAATACCTGGACAGTATCCGGAAAAAATTCCGCTCCTTTGTAATGGCCATGGAATCCTGCGTTAAATGCGGTCAGTGCGCGGAAAACTGTCACACTTATCTGGGCACCAGGGATCCCAACAATATTCCCGCCAACCGGACCGAGTTGATCCGCAAAATCTACCGCCGCTACTTCACCCTGGAAGGCCGCTGGTTCGGCAAACTGGTGGGGGCGGAGGATATCAGTCTGGATGTTCTGGAGCAGTGGTATTCTTACTTTTATCAGTGCAGTCAATGCCGCCGCTGCGCCCATGTGTGCCCCTTCGGCATCGATACCTGCGAGGTTACTTTTATCGGCCGGCAAATTCTGCACTGGCTGGGCATTGCGCCCAAGCTGCACGCCACTACCGCCGGCGGGATGTATAAGACGGGCAACCATATGACTTTGCCCAAGCCGGGGATCATTGATACTTTGGAATTCCTGGCTGAGGAAGTAGTGGATATCTACGGCGCGGAAATTGAGTTTCCCGTCGATAAACCGGACTCGGATATTCTCTATATTCCGTCCTCGGCGGACTTTTCGCTGAATGAGTACACCCTGATGGGCGCGGGTTTGTTCTTTAATTATATCGGCGCCAACTGGACCATCCCCAGCACCGTTACCGAGGCCGGCAACTTTGGTTTTCTGTTTGACCAGTACCATACCCAGCGGAGTAATGTTAACAAGCTGCTGGACGCGGCCCATGAACTGGGCATCAAGAAAATTGTTTGGGGCGAGTGCGGCCATGGCTGGCGGGCGGCGAAAATGTATATTCCGTCGCTGGCGGACCGGCCGGTGCGTTGGCCGATCACCCATATTCACGATGAAATAGCCGACTTAATCCGCAAGGGCGAACTGAAGATCGACCCGGCGAAGAATTACCAGCCGGTGACCTTGCATGATCCCTGTAACTATGTGCGGGCCTGCGGCTTAAACGACAATATGCGCACCATTATCAACGCCGTGACTTCGGACTTCCGGGAAATGACGCCGAACGGCGCCGATAATTTCTGCTGCGGCGGCGGGTCCGGCATTTTGTTTGACGACCCGGAAATGTACCAGCGCCGGATTCAACTGAGCCAGAAGAAGGCCGATCAGGTCAGAGCGACCGGGATAGGCAAAGACGGCAACGGCATCCTGTGCGCGCCCTGTTCCATTTGTAAGGCGCAATTGTACCCGATGGTGGAGGAGCATGAGCTGGGCGTGGAAGTAAAAGGGCTCGTTGATTTGGTGGGCAAAGCCTTGGTTTGGAAGTAGCACTTGCTTATATCCGGGAGGTGTATTGGCAGTGCCCTGCTTAACCGTAAACGGGGTGGAAATAGAGCTGGACGACGACGGATTTATGATCGACCCTGATTTGTGGAACGAAGATGTGGCCAGGGCGTTGGCTTCCTCCGAAGGGATAAGCAAGCTGAAAGAAGACCATTGGAAGGTGGTTGGTTTCCTGCGGGATTATTTCAAGCAGTACCACCTGGCGCCGATGGTGCGGAAATTATGTCAGGAGACGGGCTGCAGCTTGAGATATATCTATGAACTGTTTCCGTCCGGGCCGGCCCAGGGGGCTTGCAAGCTGGCCGGGCTGCCCAAACCAACCGGCTGTGTGTGAGCGGTTTTTGCTGCTCGCTGTGATGGGGCAGGCGGATTGGTCGTTGTTGGTGGCCGTTGATTGAAAATCAGGCACAGGCGCGTCCGGTGTTTTACTCCGGTACGGCTGTGCCTTTTATTTTGGGGGATATTTTGGGGGATATTTTGGGGCATATAATAATACTACTAATACCCCGCAAAGGGAGGTGCAGCCATGAGCGGTTACGCGATACCCAGACTGGTGATTGCCGCGCCCCACGGACGTTCGGGCAAAACCACCGCCACGGTTGGCTTGCTGGCGGCGCTGCAAAAAGCCGGCTGTCAGGTTCAACCATATAAAAAGGGACCGGACTTTATCGACCCCAGCTGGATGACCAGGATTAGCGGGCGGCCTTGCCGGAATCTGGACAGCTTTCTGATGGCTCGGGACACCATTCGCGCCTCCTTTGTCCACGGCGCCAGGGACGCCGATGCGGCCGTGGTGGAAGGGGCCATGGGGCTCTTTGACGGGGTGGATTTGGAGGGCAGCGGCAGTACCGCGGAAATAGCCAAAGCTATTGAGGCGCCGGTGGTGCTGGTGGTGGACACGACCAGAATGACCCGCAGCGTGGCGGCCCTGGTGTCCGGGTACCAGCATTTTGATCCGGAGGTCCGGGTGGCGGGAGTAATTTTGAACCAGGTGGCGGCCAGGCCGCGTCATGAGCAGATGCTCCGGGCGGCTGTCGAGCGTTACTGCGGGATCCCGGTGCTGGGGGTGATGCCCAAGGGACAGAAGCTGGCGATTGCCGACCGGCATCTTGGTCTGGTGCCGGCGGGGGAGAGCGACGAGTTGGCGGCGGCGATTGATCAGGCTGCGGCGGTGGCCGGCGCCTGCCTGGATCTGGAGGCCATTATGGCGGTAGCCCGTTCCGCGCCGCCCCTGGCGGTGGCGGCCGCCGGATCCTTGGCGCCGGCGATTGGGCCACTGGTTAAAGTGGCGGTATTTATGGACCGGGTATTCAGCTTTTATTATCCGGAAAATCTGGAGGCTTTGACCGCAGCCGGGGCGGAGATCGTGCCGGTTAACTCGCTGAGTGACCCTTGTCTGCCGGAGGTTGACGCCGCTTATATCGGCGGCGGTTTCCCGGAGGTGCTGGCCGCCGGGCTGGCGGCCAATCAAGCGCTGCGCGTTGATTTGCGGCGGCGGATTGAAGAGGGGCTGCCGGTTTACGCGGAATGTGGCGGCTTGATGTACCTGGGCCGCCAAATCTCCTGGCGCGGCGTGGCATATCCCATGGTGGGCGCCCTGCCTTTTGACGTGGTGATGATGGACAGGCCTCAGGGCCACGGCTACATTACGCTGCAAGTGCGGCGGGAGAACCCGTATTTCAAAGTGGGGGAAGAAATCAGAGGGCATGAGTTTCACCATTCCCGGGTGGAAAACCTGGACCGGGAACTGGTGCGCTGCGCTTTCCAGGTTACCAGGGGCAGCGGTCTGGACGGGCGGCAGGACGGCGTCATCTACAAAAACGTGCTGGCCTGTTATACCCATTTGCACGCTCTGGCCACGCCTCAATGGGCCAGCCGCCTGGTGGCGGCAGGCCGGCAAGGGAAGCGGTCCTGATGTCCATGACTGATACGGCGAAGGCGATCCCGGCTTACTCGAGGTTCGAGGTTCGAGGTTCGAAGTTCGAGGTTCGAGACTATGCAGTGTTTGTTGATACCCATAGCCCAGGCCCGCAAACCCGTTAACCGTAAGCGATTTCTCTAAAGAGCCTAAGCGCACGGTTAACGGGTTT
>WQUS01000171.1 GCA_009781965.1 Bacillota bacterium
GTTAAAGGAACCAACTTTGTCAACCTGCGCGACGCCGGCGATCCGGTGGAACTGGCGGCCCTTTACGATCGCGAAGGAGCGGACGAGCTGGTTTTTCTTGACATCACCGCTTCCCACGAGGGGCGCAAAACTGTATTGGACATGGCCAGCCGCACCGCCGAACAGGTCTTTATCCCCTTTACCGTCGGCGGCGGCATCAGCTCATTGGAAGATATTCAAGCTTTACTCACCGCCGGAGCGGATAAAATATCCATTAACACCGCCGCGGTGCAAAATCCGCAGCTGATCGCCGAGGCTTCGGCCAAGTTCGGCAGTCAATGCATCACCATCGCCATTGACGCCCGCAGCACAGCGCCGGACAAATGGGAAGTATACATACACGGCGGGCGAACGGCCACCGGTATTGACGCTGTGTGGTGGGCCGCGGAAGTGGAACGCTTGGGCGCGGGAGAAATCCTGCTCACCAGCATGGACCGGGACGGCACCCTGGACGGTTACGATATTCCCCTGACCAGGGCCACCGCCCGGGCCGTATCGATTCCCGTCATTGCTTCCGGCGGCGTCGGTACCCTGGAGCACATCCTGGAAGGGCTCACCACCGGGGAAGCGGACGCCGCTCTGGCGGCCTCCATATTCCATTTCGGCACCTATTCCATCGCCGAAACCAAGCAATACCTGCACCGGCACAATGTCCCAGTCCGCCTGGCGCCGGATGGGCAGCAGCGTTAAATTATATTATTTCCGAGGTGTAAGCAGTGCAAATTAAACCCGAAGATTTAAAATACGACGCCAACGGACTGATACCGGCCATCGTACAGGACGTTGCCACAAAGGAAGTATTAATGATGGCTTACATGAACCGGGAGGCGGCGGCCAAAACCCTGGCCACGGGAGAAACCTGGTTCTGGAGCCGCAGCCGGCAGCAGTTCTGGCACAAAGGCGAAACCTCCGGCAATGTGCAGAAAGTACTGGAAGTTTACTTCGACTGTGACCGGGATACCCTGCTTTTGCTGGTGGAGCAAAAGGGAGCGGCCTGCCACGAAGGATACTTTTCCTGTTTCCACTACGGGCTGGCGCCGGACGGAACCGTAACCATCAAAGGCGAGCAGCTGTTCGACCCGGAAGCGGTCTACGGCAAAAAGTAACGGCAAAAACCACCGCAAGGTGGTTTTGTTCAGTATCACTCCGCAGATGGAGGTTGCTCATGGATTTAAGCTCTCTTAATGAGGCCCAACTGAAAGCGGTTACCAACGGCAACGGCCCGATGCTGATTCTGGCCGGCGCCGGCAGCGGCAAAACCAGGGTCCTCACCACCAGGATCGCTTATCTGCTCAAGGAAAAGGGCGCCGACCCTTTTAATATCCTGGCCATCACCTTTACCAACAAGGCGGCCAAAGAAATGCGCGACCGGATTGCCGTCGAAGTGCCCGACCAGGCGCGGGAACTGTGGATATTCACCTTTCACGCCGCCTGTCTGCGCATTTTGCGCCGACAGGCCAACTTTGCCGGCTACTCGGGCAACTTCGTCATCTACGATACCGCCGATCAAAAGACTGTCCTCAAAGAATGTCTGAAAGAGCTGGACCTGGACGAGAAAAAATTTTCCCCGGCCGCCGTCGGCAACGCCATTTCCCAGGCCAAGAATGTGCTTTACAGACCGGCGGAACTGGAGCAAAAGTCTTACGACTTTTTTAGCCAAAGAGTCTGCGAGGTCTACCGGCTGTACCAGGAAAAACTGCGCCGGAACAACGCCATGGACTTCGATGATTTGCTGATGCAAACAGTGCTCTTATTCCGGAAAAACCAGGCGGTGCTGAACTATTACCAGGATAAGTTTCAACACATCCTGGTGGATGAATACCAGGACACCAACCACGCTCAGTATGTGCTGATCAAACTGCTGGCCGGCAAACACCGGAATCTCTGCGTGGTAGGCGACCCGGACCAGGGGATTTACGGCTGGCGGGGCGCTGATATCTCAAATATCTTAAACTTTGAACGGGACTATCCGGAAGCAACAGTGATCACGCTGGAACAAAACTACCGGTCCACCCGCTCCATCCTGAGCTCCGCCAACCGGGTCATTGGGCATAACCGGGAACGCAAACCCAAAAATCTGTGGACAAACGGACCGGCCGGAGACCCGCTGGTGGTTTTCGCCGCCCGGGACGAGCATGCCGAAGCCAATTTTGTGGTGGAACGCATCAGGCGCTGGCATGACCTCCGGAACAGGGCCTACGGAGACTTCGCCGTTTTATATCGGGCCCACGCCCAATCCCGGGTCCTGGAGGAAAAACTGATTATCGCGGGCATCCCCTACGTTATCGTGGGCGGGCTGCGCTTTTACGAACGCAAAGAAATCAAGGATCTGTTGGCCTTTTTGCGGCTGCTGGTCAATCCCGGCGACCGGGTCAGTTTGCGGCGGGTCATCAACGAACCCAAACGGGGCATTGGCGAAGCGTCGGTGGATAAAATCTTTGCCCAAGCGGACGAGTTAAATATCACCCCCATGGCCCTGCTGGAAAGCCAGCCCGCCATCCCCGGTTTATCCGCTAAGGCGCAAAAAGGCGCCTTAAGCTTTGGCCGCACCATGGGCGCGCTGCGCCGGCTGGCGCCTAAACTGCCCGTCACCGACCTGGTGGACATGGTTTTACAGGACACCGGCTACCGCACGGAACTGGAGAACGAACGCACGGTGGAAGCCGAGACCAGGCTGGAAAACCTGAAGGAATTTTATTCCGTGTCAAGAGAATATGATCAAAATTACCCCGCCGGCAGTCTGGACGATTTCCTGGCCGGACTGGCCCTGCTTACCGACATGGATAAGCATGGCGCGGAAGCGGATCAGGTGACGCTGATGACCATGCACAGCGTCAAAGGGCTGGAATTCCCAGTTGTTTTTCTGACCGGTCTGGAGGAAGGGGTCTTCCCCCATGCCCGTTCCCTGGAAGAGCGGAGCGAGCTGGAAGAAGAAAGAAGGCTCTGCTATGTGGGCATCACCAGAGCCAGAGAGCTGCTCTATCTTTCCCATAGCTGGCAGCGCACTCTGTACGGCCATACCAGAGCCAATACGCCCTCGCGGTTCCTCAATGAACTGCCCGCGGCACTGCTTACCGATATTGACCCGCTGGAGCAAATAAGCAAACCGCCTGCCAGCGGTAATAAAACTGCTCATCAAACGATTGATAACCAAACCAAATTTGATCATAATAGTACTACTCAGGACCAGGGGCAAAACCCAGCCTTCGTTCCGCAGCTGCAAAAAGGCGACCAGGTGCGGCACCGCAAATGGGGCCGGGGCACCGTGGTCAAGATTAAAGGCCAGGGCGTAAAGAGTGAAATCAGCATTGATTTTCCCGGTTTGGGAGTAAAAACCCTGCTGGCCGCTTACGCCCCGCTGGAAAAGTGCTAGGCACGGGAAAGGGCTACTGTTCACGCGTTACTGATCGGCATCGAGCGGCACGCCAAACCGTTTAGTCTTGAGGTTCGAGGTTCGAGGTTCGAGATTCGAGGTTCGAGATTCGAGGTTCGAAGTTCGAGGTTCGAAGTTCGAAGTTCGAGGCTCGATTTATAGCTACTGGGCAGTAAGTTTACTGTTCACGCGTTACTGTTCAGCGAGGAGCAACAAACACTGAAAAGTAATAGGAAAGGGGGCTTTTAAGATGAGCGCCGAATTGGAACAGGCCAGGGCCGAAGCGGAAAGCCTGCGCCAGGAACTGCAGCGTCATGATTATCTGTATCATGTGCTGGACGCGCCGGAAATAACAGACGCCGCCTATGATCGGCTGCTGGCAGAATTGCAGCGGCTGGAAAAGGAATACCCGGCGCTGGTCACCCATGATTCCCCTACCCAGCGGGTCGGGGGCAGGCTGCGTGAAGGTTTTGCCACCGTCCGACATGCCGCGGCCATGCTCAGCCTGTCCAACGCCTTTAGCGAACAGGATTTACGGGAGTTTGACCGCCGGGTGAAAAGTGGCCTGGCTGAAGCCCCCTATGATTACGTCGTGGAACTGAAAATTGACGGCCTCGCCGTATCCCTGACTTACCGGGACAGCCGCCTGGTACAGGGCGCCACCCGGGGAGACGGTGAAACAGGCGAAGACATTATCCATAATCTGAAAACAGTGAAAAGTATTCCCCTGCGCCTGCTTGAACCGGGCGTCAATCTGGAGGTGCGGGGCGAAGTTTATATGCCCAAGGTATCCTTCGTGGAACTGAACCAGGCCCGGGAGGAACAGGGAGAAAGCCTTTTCGCCAACCCGCGCAACGCAGCCGCCGGTTCGCTGCGCCAACTGGATCCCACCGTTACGGCCAAGCGGCGCCTATCCATATTTGTTTATGGCGCCGGCAATGTCGAACTGCCCGGCGGCTTAGCGTCGGCCACGCACCTGGAAACCCTGGCCCTGTTTAACCGGCTGGGACTCAAGGTGAACCCCCACATCCAACAGTGTCCGGATATTGAGGAAGTGATCAGTTACTGCCGCCTGTGGACGGACAAAAAAGCAGACCTGCCTTACGCTATCGACGGGCTGGTGATCAAAGTAAACTCCCTGGAGCAGCAGGCCGCCCTGGGCGCCACCATGAAAAGCCCCCGCTGGGCCACTGCTTTCAAATTCCCCGCCGAAGAAGCGGAAACAACCGTCCGGGATATTATCGTCAGCGTGGGACGCACCGGCGCGGTAACGCCGACGGCCGTCCTCGACCCGGTGACGGTAGCCGGTTCCACCATCAGCCGGGCGTCACTGCATAACGAGGATCTGATCCGGGAAAAAGACGTGCGCATCGGCGACCGGGTGATCATCCATAAAGCCGGGGATGTGATCCCGGAGATCGTCAAGGTGCTGGCGGAACAAAGGGACGGCAGCGAAAAAATATTTACCATGCCTGCCACTTGTCCCGTTTGTCACGCCGAAGTGCTCCGCCAAACAGGCGAGGCGGCCTACCGCTGCACCGGCGCTTCCTGCCCGGCTAAGCTGCTGGAAGGATTAATTCACTTTGCCTCCCGGGGCGCCATGGACATCGCCGGCCTGGGCCCGGCCATTGTTACCCAGCTGGTAAATGACGGGCTGGTAGATGATGTAACGGATCTTTACCGGCTGACAGCCGAGCAGCTTTTGCC
>WQUS01000172.1 GCA_009781965.1 Bacillota bacterium
CCAGCGTTTCGTAAGCCGCCCGGGCTAGTTTTTCAATACCTGATTCCGCCAAAGCCAAATCTTCCATAAACACCAGCCTGTCCTCATCGGGAAGACGGCTAATCTCCATTTCAATCTGGCCGCTGATCTCCAGCAAAATAATGCCCTTGGCGGCCGCTAACTCCCGCATCCTGTCGCGCCCGGGATAATCACCACCCCTAAGCTGCTCCTCGTCAATGTTCACCACCAAAATAACCGGTTTATCGGTCAGAAAACTGTAATTAACCAGCAGGGCCCGTTCAGCCGCGGTTAAATCCGCCTGGTGTACGCTGGTTTCATTCTCCAGCGCCGCCAGACACTTGCGCAGCACAGCCAGCTCATCAAGCTGCTCTTTTTTAACCTTTTTCCCTTCTTCAATCCGCTTGATCCTTTTCTCCACCAGATCCATATCCGCCAGCAGCAGTTCCAGGCTTACCGTTTCCAGATCCCGCACCGGATCCACGCTGTCATCCACATGGGGCACATCCCGATTGGCAAAGGCCCTGACCAGGTGCACCAGCAAATCGGCATTGCGGATACCGTCAAGAAAACGATTGCCCACGCCCTTGCCCTGACTGGCGCCCCGCACCAAACCGGGCACATCGCTGAACTGAATTTGCGCGTAAATGGTTTTTTTCGGTTTATACAACCGGGAAAGCAAGTCAATCCTGGCGTCGGGCACCTTAGCCATCGCCGTGTTGGTTTCCGTTTTACCGGTTAAAAAATTGGACGTTTCCTGTTCCGAGCCCGTTACCAGGTTAAAGAAAGTGGTTTTGCCTGTCATGGGCAAGCCTACTATTCCACAGGTCAGCAATTTTAAGACAACCTCCACATCCACATTACTAAACTATATTCTACCGCTATACGGCAGCCTAAACAGTCAAACCCCCGCCGGCGCAGGGGTTTTCTTGTTTATACCTGAACGACTTCTTTCACTTCGGGGACGGCTTGCTTGAGCGACCGCTCAATTCCCTGTTTCAGGGTGTAGGTTGACATCGGTCACCCGCCGCAAGCTCCGGTAAGTTTTACCTTCACCAACCCGTCGGGTGTAACATCCACTAAAACAACATCGCCGCCGTCACGCTGCAACATGGGGCGTACTTGATCCAAAGCGGCTTGCACCTTTTCGCGCACAGTTTCAAACCTCCCTTCTCTGCTTATTATATACGGCAACCAACCGGCTCTATGTAGTTCCCTATAGATCCGGAGCAAAAAGCTCTACCTCATTTTACTCGCTATTGGCCGCTGAAGCAAGGACAAACCCCGGAATGATCCGAGGTTTTGAGTAACTTTATTGATCATATATTGCCAAATAGACAAAATTCATATAATCTTGTGTCAGATAGATTCGAAATATCGGGAGTGATGGAAAACGATGATCTTTGACTCATCCGGCTACTAAGATTTATTGCCACAGCATATAATGAAATCATTAAATTAGTTTCAGGCGGTTAGGTGTTTCCTCAAAGTATATAGTTAGGAGATAAATATTAATTTTAGCTTGCGCTTATCCCGGCTAAAATAAGTCTTTCGGAGGTATAGGTATGGATAATTACATTAGCGTATTGAAAAAGTACGCCGTTTTTGGCGGCAGGGCCAGAAGAAAAGAATACTGGATGTTTTTCCTTTTTAACGTTATTATCGCTGTTATCTTCGGGGTTCTAATAGGTCTCTCAAGTGTAATCGGTCTTCGCGCTTTGGGCGGATTATTTACCATCATTATAATAATTTACGGCTTAGCGGTGCTTTTGCCTTCACTGGGGGTATCTGTTCGCCGGCTGCATGATACCGGCAGAAGCGCTTGGTGGTTACTGCTTGTGATAGTCCCGGCTGTTATTGTAAGCATTTTTACTAATGCAGGCCTACACGGCTCCCTAATGGGATTAATCAGACTAATTTACTATGTCTGCGAAGTTGTTTTCATTGTTTTGCTCTGCTTGGACAGCCAGCCCGGCGAAAATCAGTACGGACCTAATCCCAAACAAATAACGATCAACTCCACACCAAACCAGGGGCTTTAATTCATTAACTAAATATTACCTGACTGATTGTTGCTTGCGGAAAACAATTCGTTCATGATTCACATATGCTGTGGCACTAATAAACAGAAAACACACCGTTGACAATCGGCGGCCCCCTGTATTATAATTCAGTTTACGGGTGAGCTAGGCCGATGTGGCGGAATAGGCAGACGCGGCGGTCTCAAAAACCGTTGGATAATCTCCATGCCGGTTCGACTCCGGCCATCGGCACCAAACCAAAATAATCCGAACCGCATTTCCTCAAGGAGAGCGGTTCGGATTTTGTTGTCCATTTTAAACCAAGTGCAGGACACGGGCCAAGGCAGTGACGGTCATACAGATGAGCATACCCACGGCGGCTGGAATTACGGCGGCCAACAAGGTCCAGCGCCAGTTTTTTTGCTCTCTTTGAATGGTAAAAAGGGTTGTTCCGCAGGGCCAATGGCAAAGGGCGAAGATAACCGTACATAAGCCGGTCAGCCAGGTCCAGCCGTGCTGCACCACCAGCAGATTGCGCAGTTCGGCCAAACTGCCGGCTTCCACCATAGCGCCGCCGGCCAGGTAGCTCATCAGCAGAATGGGCAAAACTATCTCGTTGGCCGGCAGACCCAGAATAAAAGCCAGCAGGATGAAACCGTCCAGCCCCATTAGCCGGGCCAAGGGATCTAAATATCCGGCGGCGACGGCCAAAACAGTGCTGTGGCCCAGCGTGATATTGGCCATCAGCCAAACCAGACCGCCGGCGGGAGCGGCGAGAACCGCGGCCCGGCCCAACACAAAGATGGTGCGGTCCAAAATAGAGCGGACCAACACCTGCCCCACCTGCGGTTTCCTGTAGGGAGGCAATTCCAGCGTAAAAGAGGATGGGGTTCCCTTCAATATCGTCCGGGATAAAAACCAGGATACCGCCAGGGTCACCGCAACGCCGAAAACCACCAAACTGGCCACACAGAAGGTAGCCAGCAGCCCGCCCAAGGAAACCGAAACCGACCCGGCAGCAAACAAACCGGCCAGGGCAATAATGGTGGGGAACCTGCCGTTGCAAGGCACAAAGTTATTGGTCAGCGTGGCAATCAAACGCTCCCGGGGGGAATCAATAATCCGGCAGGCAATTACGCCGGCGGCGTTGCATCCAAAGCCCATGCACATGGTCAAGGCTTGCTTGCCGTGGGCGCCGGCTTTTTTAAAACAGCGGTCCAGGTTAAAGGCCACCCGGGGCAAATACCCGGCGTCTTCCAGCAAAGTGAACAGGGGAAAAAATATCGCCATCGGCGGCAGCATCACTGAAACCACCCAGGCCAGGGACCGGTAGGCCCCCATTACCAGGACACCGCGCAGCCACTCCGGGGCGTGCAAAGCCCAAAACAGCTCGTTAAGCCGATCCTGCAGCCAGAATAACTGCGTGCTCAAGAAAGCGGAAGGATAATTGGCGCCGCTGATGGTCACCCAGAACACCACCGCCAGAACAGCAAACATAATGGGAAACCCCCACAGGGGGGAGGTCAAAATATTATCTATTTGCCGATCCCGGTCCACCCGCTCGCCCCAAGTATAACTGACCGTTGCTCCGGCGAGCTGTGCCGAGGCATCGTAAATGCTTTTCACTATATTGTCCCGGATCACCTCCGGTTGGCCGCCCGTAATCGCTTGAGCCTCTTTCAGCAGGTTCTCCACCCCGGCGCCCGGATTCACACCGTTACCTCCGTTCCGGCCGGGGTTAATTGCAGCGTCTGATGTTCACAACCTTCCTCACAATACCGGCGGATCGCCTGCACAAGCCCGACATCCCCTTCGAGCAAACGCAGCGCCACCCAACGGGCGTTGAGCCGCTTACCGGTGATTTCCCGCACCTTGGGCTCCAAACGGGCGACGGCTTCCTCCACTGGCGCAGGATAACGGACCAAAATTGGTTGGGGCGTTACCAATCCCAGGGCCACCTCTCTGATAGTCTCCAGCAATTCCGGCAGTCCCTCCCCGCCGCGGGCCGCGGTGGGAACCACGGGAACACCCAGCGCCAAGCTCAGCTGCCTAACGTTAATATGCATCTTTTTACGCCTCGCTTCATCAATAAGGTTGACGCATAATATAACCTTGCCGGTAATTTCCATCACCTGCAGAGCCAGATTCAGATTGCGTTCCAGACAGGTTCCGTCAGCCACCACCACCGTGGCGTCCGGGTTCCCAAAGCACAGAAAATCCCTGGCCACCTCCTCCTCCGAGGAAGCGGCATACAGAGAGTAAGTACCAGGCAAATCGATTAAATTGTATTTGCGTCCGGCATAGCGGAAACTGCCTTCGGCCCGGAGTACCGTTTTGCCGGGCCAATTCCCGGTATGCTGCCGCAACCCAGTCAAAGCGTTAAACACAGTGCTTTTGCCGGTATTCGGATTGCCGGCCAGGGCAATCACCAATTCATGCCCGGCCTCGGCCACGTTAAATATTTCCCTTACGGCCGACCTGCCGGTGGATTGGCGGGTGAGTCCCATGCCCCTCCCCCTTTACAATAATCAAAATTTATTGCGTCACCTGAAGCACTAATACCTGCTCGGCCTCTTCCTTCCGGAAAGCAATGACCGCGCCCCTGATATTAAAGGCTATCGGGTCACCCAGCGGGCTCCGGCGGATCACTTCCACTTTAGTTCCCGGCACCAGTCCCAGGTCAAGCAGCCTTCTCCTGGCCGGGCCTTCGGCCGCCAGTTCTGTGACCAGGGCCCAGCAACCGTTACGAATATGGTTCAGCGGTATAGCGCCAGGCATTTTAACCACCTTATCACCCCAAACTTTAACCCGCTTTAGTTTGTTAAATGAACCTAACATTACCCAAAATAGAATATGTGCGCCCCGCTGCTTGTGTTACCGGTAATACAAGCGCCATTTGAGGGAATAGCTTCTTCAGCCGGCCCCAAAAGAAACATCTCTCCTCACAGCTAAGCCGTTAACCGTAGGCAATTTTCACTCAAAGCAAATAAAAAGTTACTGGTCACACGTTACTGTTCAACATCGAGCCGGCACGCAAACCCGTTAACCGTAAGCGATTTCTCGGAGAGGAAGAGGGCACGGTTAACGGGTTTGC
>WQUS01000173.1 GCA_009781965.1 Bacillota bacterium
TTCATGCGTATTTTACCACAGCTCGGGGTAGAGGTGGTTCTTGACTCCCTTTTCATTACTATTTGTATCGCCGCATAGCGGCGAGATGGAGGTTGCTATGGGCTCCTATAGTAATCAATATATGGAGAAGAAGCTGGCTCCGCACGATGTGGTGGCATTGATCGAAGATAACGCTAAGATTTTTGTCACTTGCGAGCCGGTTACTCTTCTCAAGGAACTGAAAGAACAAAGAGCTAGGTTTCACAATCTATTCCTGTTTGCCATGATGGGTATGAGAAGCAAGGTGGCGCAGGATCTGGTACTCGCACCAGAGTGGGAAGGACATCTGACATGTGGGTCGTGTTTTTTGGGTGAAGCCGAAGTAAGAGATTATAAGTACGGCAAAGTGGAACACATATCAGCGCATTTCAGTCAATTTGAAGGAATTGTTGCAAATCATATCAAGCCCGGGTATCTGTTGGCTAATGTATCGCCAATGGATGACGAAGGATATTTCAGTTTAGGATATGCGCCAAACGGAAGAGTTGCCGTGGATATCGGCACGAAAGTGCTGTTGCAGGTAAATGAGAATATGCCCTATATTTATTCGGACTACTATAAAGTACACATCAGCGAAGTTACGGCCCTTTGTGAAAGCAATACTCCTCTCATGGAATTTTTTGATCCCGAGCCAAGTGAAATAGATCGGATGATTGCCGGTCATATAGTGGAAAGAATTCCCAACGGCGCTACGATCCAGTTGGGCATTGGGGGGCTTCCGGTTGCTTTGGGTACATTTTTACTGGATCATAAGGATCTGGGTATTCACACCGAAATGTTTTCCAATACCATGACCATGCTCATGAAAAGAGGTGTTGTTAACAATTCGAAAAAGAAACTATGCCCTGGGATCAGTGTGGCCGCTTTCGTTCAAGGCTCAAAAGAAACAACCGACTTCGTGCATAGAAATAAAAATGTGCAGAGTAAAAAATTGGCTTGGGTTAATAACCCGGCAATTATTGCCCAAAATAATGACATGATCTCGATTAACGCCTGCTTAAGTGTTGATTTGAGAGGTCAGGTATGCTCTGAGAGCCTTGGATTTAACACGAGCGGCGGCTCGGGCGGACAGTTGGATTTTGTGAAAGGCGCAAGGAGCGCGCCGGGCGGAAAGTCATTTATTGCTATGCATTCTGTCGCGGAGAAAAAAGATGGCACTCGCATATCAAAAATAGCGCTTACTCATCCCCCCGGTTCCGTGATAACAACTCCCAGGAACGATGTCCACTATCTGGCGACAGAATACGGCATCGCAGAGATGGCAAACAGGACTGCTCGTGAAAGGACATTGGCGCTGATAGCAATTGCTCATCCCGATTTTCGGGAGCAGCTTACTTATGAGGCCAAGCAGCACCATCTATTATAACGCAGATAAATTTATTACGTAGATACACATGGTTAATGGTTCAATAAATAAATTATTTGAGGAGGCACATTATTTTGAGGAAGTCAGGACGTTTTGTTGTCGACACCCATGTACATTCCCAGCGCCATGCGGCGGGGGCACATCTCAAAGAAAGATTGCAGGAAACAGGCAAGAAGCAAACCGACTATACTGACTTAAGTTCGATCATGCAAGGAATGGGCACCTACGATAATTCCGAGCGGCTTCTTTACGACATGGAGTGTTACGGCGTGGATATGTGTCTATTGCAGGCCGCTTTCGGCATGAACAACGAACTTAACCTTGCACTGGTCGAAAAATATCCGGACAGATTTGCCGCTTATGCAACCCCGAGAAAGACTTTGGCCCTTGGTAAGGAATGGACTGCCGAGAAAGCCTATGAGGAGCTTGATGAATTACTTGCGACCGGGAAGTTTTGCGCAATTGGCGAAGGTCCTATTACCCGCCCGATGAGCAGCTTTGCCGGCAAAACTTATGATATGAGCGAGAGAATGAACGAGTTGAGGCTGACCATGGAGCTTGGTAAAAAATATGATGTACCGGTGACGTTTCATACAGGTACGCCGGGCGGATATCCCATCACCCACACCGGATGGCCGGAAAACTGGAATCCTTATTGGATCCATGATCTGGCGGCCGAATACCCTGAGGTGAACATAATTTTCTCACACGGCGGGATGCAGGGCGGATATATGGAGGATCTTGTGGATCAATGCATTCTTGTGGCCTCGAATTATAATAACGTTTATCTTGAAACAGGTCTTTACTGGACGGATCTTTACTATAAAGCGCTCAGATATCCGAATGTCGGGCCGGAGAAATTGATTTGGGGTACCGATTGGGGCGCCAGTATTCCCACACAAACAAGACTAGGGCAGCACCCGCAGACATTTGCCATGCAAATTCATTCCCAAGGTATAGCCAAGCACCAGTGTGATGTTTTTGGCTGGAGTCTCAAGCAGGTGGAGCGTCTTGATATATCTCAGGACGATGTCAACCTCATCTTGGGCGGCAACGCGATTCGCTTGTTTAAACTTAAATTTCCGCTCACGCGGATGTTTCGTTAATATTTTTGACGCTCTCCATAATAAGCTGTTCGGTGTTTGTGTCGCACCGTATTGAACAAGTGCAAAAATTTGAGGAGGCACGTCAAATGAAACAAGAACCTGGTATCCTGAAACAGGAACATGGTATTCTTGGCACGCTGCGGCCATCATATTTGGGGACTGGGCTTTTGGTATTGCTCGCGGTCATGATTATGATTGTTAAGCCTTTTTCCGCAAATCTAAACGACACTGCTCAACTCATGGTGGGAGGAGTACTGATTACGCTGAGTATCTGGGTTTTTAAGCCATTTAATCTATCTCTTCCGGTCGGAGGTCTGTTTTTGGCCTGCTTTGCCCTTGTTATTGGTTTGAAGCCGGCGACTGTATTTTCCGGCTTTACCCAGGCTGCGATTTGGACTTTAGTACCTGCTCTTTTTTTCGGTTATACGCTGCAAAAGACCGGGCTTGGAAAACGGCTTGCCCTGGCGATTATTAAATTATTTAAGCCGTCATACGGTTCTTTAGTTCTCGCCATGGCTTTGATCGGGTTGATCCTGAGTGTTTTGACCCCGTCTATTACCGTTCGGGTCGCCATTGTAGTTCCGATCGCCGTGCAATGCTGTGAATTGTGTAATATTAAAAAAGGTTCGAAAGGGAACTCGCTGATTATTCTAACCGCCTTTGCCATGTCGCTCATTCCTGGCAACGGGTGGCTGACCGGCTCGCTTTTTGGGCCGATCATTTCCGGAATGATTAATTCAGTTCCGGAAAACCATAATCTGGTCACATTTAATAGTTGGTTCAATGTGTTATTTGTACCGATGATTTTAACAACCATTCTCTCAATTGTGGGAAGTCTGTTAGTGCTGAAGCCGAAAGAAAAGCTTCCGGCGGACGCTATTGATGAGATTAAAAAACAGCCCAAAGAAAAAATGACCCGGCATGAGATTATTACCGGTCTGATTCTGCTGATCGTTTTTATTATGTTCATTACCAGCAGAATTCACCATATACCGGACGCCGCTGTTTGCTTAGCCGCTGTTTTCCTGTTTTTTCTGTTTGGGGTTTTGGAGCCCAAAGATTTCAACCTCGGCGTTAGCTGGGATTTAGTTGTTCTTATCGCTATGTCCCTCAGTCTCAGTGCTATCTTCACCGAAACCGGCATTTCTGCCGGGCTTGCTACCATTGTCATTCCGGCCCTTGCTCCTATCGCGACCAATCCGTGGTTGTTCATGTTCACCATTATGATTTTTGTATTTCTGTGGAGATTCTTTGACGTAGCAGCGATGGTGCCAACGATGGCGATACTGGTGCCGATACTGCCGGCTATCCAGAAAGCCTATCACATCAGTCCCTTGGTGTGGTTGGCTGTATTCGTCATGGCTGCAAACAGCTTTTTTATGGCTTATCAAAATATGTGGGCTATAATGACTAAATCAATTGCAGATGCCGGTGACAGAGAGTGGAAAGACAGCCATTTGGGTATATATGGTACCATATATTTTGTCTCCTGTATGATTTCTTTGCTGGTGGCCATCCCTCTGTGGATTAATGCCGGATTATTCGGATAAAAGTCATGAATTACAGCGTGTGGTAAAGAATGTGGTAAAAGAACATTGACCGTTTAACGCTAATTGAGCCGGTCTCTGAAATAGAGGCCGGTTTTTTATTTGTTCAATTAGGAAAAAAATAACAAAAATTTATAAAATTGGGAAGGAATTAATGGTAATATCTAGAATTTACATCTAAGAAAATTAATATTTAATATTAATTAGGTGGTGGCGCGGTTGAGCGGTAAATTAAATTCCCTGACAGATGTTTTGAAAAAGACCTTATTTTTCTTTGAAAGCTTGTCGGTGGCGGAACTAACCCCTTATGTGCACCGGCAAATGCTGGCTGATTACAATTCCGAGCAGGTGGAGGAAAAGGTGCGCCAATGTTTGGTGCAAAACCAGTGTTTCGCCAGTGAGGACCAGCATGTCTGGACCTTGAACCTGGAAGGTAAGAGGGACAACGACAAATTTTACAACCTGCTGCTGAAAAAACAAAAACCGCTTAGTTTGAATGAAATGTCTAAAAACGGCGTTGACGCTAAGAAAAAGCGCAAACCGGTTTCCGAAACAGTAAGTTTGATTGGCGACGGCCGGTTTGTGCAGCTGGCTAACGGCCACTGGGGCCTGACCGAATGGGAAGTGGAAACGGGACATTACTCGCTGCGGCACTTGCTCATTAAAGCCTTTAAACTCCATCCCACCGGTTTGTCGCTGGCCCAGCTGAATGAAGTGGTGGGGCAGTGGCGGGCAACCCAGTTAACCGATATTAAAAATGTGTTGCATAAGTTTCCCTACTTCGAGGAAGCGGGCAGCGGGGTGTGGTGCTATAATGCCGAAACCAGGGTCATTCATGACCGGGTTTTAAAAAGATACCTGGAGGCCTTAAAGAGGCAGCAGGATCGCTGGCGCCGGGACCGGGAGCGTTGGCATCAGCGTCTGGAAGGGATTAAAACACAATTGGCCGAAGTCACCGCAGCCCAGCATGAGGCCGCCGCTGCCCTGGCATTGCGCCGGGAAGACGTTAACCGCTATGATCAAATGGTGACTCAAATGG
>WQUS01000174.1 GCA_009781965.1 Bacillota bacterium
CCTGCATCCAGGGCCCGGGCGGCCAATGCTACGCCCCGGTCCATATCACGCATTAACATCGGCGAGTGCAATGCCCCAAGAGAGGCGTTTAAAAATTCGTTAGCCGCTGCCACGGTAAAAATCCCTCTGTTAATCAGGAACTGAGCCATCAATGGAGAGACGCCCAGCCGGCGTGACAGTATGTATTGCATGGCCGGATCTTTAGCTTTGACTTGCCATATCTTAGGATTAATCATTCTTCCTCCGCAGTAAATAATAATGATTATAATTATAATTGAATGGCTAATTAATGGCAATAAAAAAGCAGGCCATTTACGACCTGCCAATGCCACCGTTACAGTTCATGTGTTCTATAACAAAGTGACGGGGGCCAGCACTTGCCTGGTTTTTACGTCATAAATGCCCCGGGCAGTAATTCGAAAGCCGGGTAGAAAGTCACAAACCATAAACAAAAGGGTATAAAGGACGTCGTTAAACGGGTAGCCGCTGACGGCGGCCGCCCGGTCCAATTCTTCAGTCTGATCCGCCGTTTGGTCAAATGAGCAGCCATTCATTAACCCGTATTCCAGCCTCATCTTGAACAATATCTTCCCTTCGTGGATGATCACAATGCCGCCGCCCATTTGCACCACCTCGGCGGCAGCACGGGCCATAGCGTTCCGATCCCGCCCTAAAACCAAGAGGTCATTGGAGGTTGCAAAATTTGTGGCCAGGCCGTCCATCTTGCCAAAACCGGTTAGAAAACCGTTGGTCACCCACCGGCCATGCCGGTTCACTAAGGAACAGTGCAGTAAATCCCCTGCCGCGGCCAAAAAACCATCCGAGACATTAATGGGCGTCTCCCGTAACTTGGTAATCGCGGCTGAAACCAGCTCGATAACCGGAAAGACCGTGGTTTCATGCGCTTTAATACCGTACAGGGACGGGTCGGAGACCAGCTCCAGGGGCGGCAGCTGAGTGCGCAATCCCAGCTGTCCCCAGTCCGGTCCGGGCAGGGGAGCGCATATTTTACCGTCGATAGCCGCTATTTGGCCTTTGGTAAGCACCAAGTGAGGTTTAAAGTTTTGCAAATCGGGCAACAGGAGCAGATCAGCCTGCCAGCCCGGGGCTATGCCGCCCAGTTTCTGTTCCAGCCCCAGATAAGCGGCCGGATTAATGGTGGCCATCTGGATAGCGGTAACCGGGTCCAGTCCTTCCGCCACGGCCAACTTCATCATGCCGCCAATGAAACCGCTGCGCCTTAAAAAGTTCGGTATGGAGCCGTCAGTGGTAAACATCAGCCGTCCGGTTTGCACCTTTTTCTCGGTGACCGCTTTTAATAATGTCGGCAAATCAGGCCGCAGCGAACTGTGGCGCAGCATGGTCCATAACCCCAGGCGCAGTCTCTGGATTACCTCATCCACCGTGATCGCCTCGTGGCAGGACTCCAAACCGCTTGCCACCAAGGCGTTTAAACGATCATATGAACAGCCGGCCGTATGCCCCTCGAAACCCAGCCGGCGAACTCTGGCCAAATCCATCTTGGCCAGGATCGACTCATCACCTGCGAATAACCGCGGCCAGCGTGTAATTTCGCCCACCTTGATCACCCGGGGATGGCTGAAGACCAGGTCCAGATTCTCCAACGAAAAGTATTCCTGCTCCTCGGGCACAGGCGACTGGTGCATAATTCTGGCCACCCAAAATAACTCAGCCGGCAAATCAGCCAAGGCATTAATCAAATTAAGCAGACCCTCGGCGCCCAAATAAGCAAATAAAAAGAGACTGTCACAAACAAAAGCAGTATTGCCCAACGGCAGTGCGGCTTCAACCATTTTTACCGGGTTGCAGACCAGCCACGGGTGAGTATGCGGCTCGATAAAACCGGGACACAAATAGTAACCGGACGCGTCAATCACCTTGGTGTTTGTTCCCACCATGCTGCGGCTGTCGCCTACATAAGCTATCTTCCCTTGCTCTACCGCTACATTGGCCTGGTACAGCTCACCGGTAAAAACGTTTACCAGCGTGCCCCCATCTATGTAAAGCTCCGTTTCCCGTTTACCGCCGGCTACCTCCAGCAAATTTTTCAACCCGGCTGTGGTTTTATCCAAGCTAATCTCTCCGTTCCAAATAAAATTTTTTCGATTTCAAAGGCAATGTCTTTATGCGCGAAAATGCCTCCCCCGTAACGGCCTGCTTTTGAGATAATTCCAATGGCGTTCGTTGTTTCAATCCAACGCTTCGGTGTCATCACAAGGCGGCCAGGAGCATTTTTAACCGTATGGAATTCCATACGGTTAAAGTTTGGATTGTTGAACTCTTCCCATCAGGCCTCTGCCATCATTTTTTGCTTTATCACTTCAACTAAATAGGTGACGCTTGAATCTGAACCACCGTCGACCAGGAGATTCTCAGCGGTAATATAACTGGCTTCATCGGAAGCTAAAAAAAGGATCGCCTTTGCCACTTCCTCTGGTGTCCCAAACCTGTTCAGCGGTATAGAAGCAGCCCTGGCAGCACGTTTTACCGGCTCCTCATAGGCACGATCAAGAACATGGGTTGCTATGGGACCGGGACATACGGCATTCACTCTGATATTATATCCAGCCCACTCCATCGCCATTTGCCTGGTAAGCATGCTGACCCCAGCCTTACTGGTACTGTAAGCCGACAAGCCTACTGACGGACTAATGCCGCCTGTAGAGGAAATATTAACTATAGAGCCGCTTTTTTGGTTGATCATGTGCTTGCCAACCGCCTGGCTGCATAGAAATATTCCTTTTAGGTTAATGTTCAATACTTTATCCCAATCCTCTTCCTTACAATCAATTATGGGTGAGGCAATCAGAATGCCAGCGCAATTAATTAAGGTATCTATTCTGCCATAAACACTGATAACCTCTTCCGCCATTTCTTTTACTTGACTGCTTTTAGAGACATCAACTATAAAACCACGCGCTTCGGCGCCATTGGCATTGATTTGATTAACCACATCGGTTAGTTCTGATGCCAAAGTATCAATAATATTTACCATAGCGCCTTCCCTGGCTAACTGTAGGGCAACCGCCTTGCCAATACCCCTTGCTCCACCGGTAACAACGGCAACTTTCTCTTTAAAGCGCATCTGCCAGCACCTCCATAATATCCAAAGAATAAAAAGTCTTATCAAAGCTCCCTGTTTAGCATTTCCCGCAGTCTGAAACGCTGCACTTTGCCGATCGACGTGATGGGCAGAGAATCAATAGTTTTAAATAGATCCGGAATTTTATAGGCGGCGATCTTCTTATCTAAAAAAGAGACTATTTCCTCCCGGGTGATTTCAGTTACGCCGTCCTTAAGCACAATAAAAGCGCAGGTTTTCTCCCCCATCTCCAGATCAAAATAACCGACAATGCTTACGGCAGCAATTTTTTTATGGGTCAGCAGCAGGGATTCAATTTGATCAGGGTAAATGTTATAACCCCCGCGGATAATCATATCATTATTACGGCCAACAACAGCAAGGTTGCCGACATTATCCATTACCCCCAGATCATGTACATGCACCCAGCCGCATTGATCAAACGCATCCCTGGTAGCTTCAGGATTCTCATAATATCTAAGGGCACTACCAAAACTACGCACATAGATCTCGCCAATTTCTCCCCGGGGCAAAATGCACCCGTTATCATCAACAATTTTAACCTCCGTACCGCCATAAATAGGTTTACCGCAAGTTTTATAAACTGTATCAGTTGAGTCTGCCAGTCTGGTCATCGTGGCATGTCCGTATTCAGCAGTACCATAAGTGATGCTCAAACTGCACTTAAATTTTTTCTTAAGATCCATAAGCATTTCCATGGCGGCTGAGGCTCCTCCCAAATAAGCGTTACGCACCGAAGAAACGTCATAATCAAAAAACCGGGGGTGCTTTAACATATTGAAAAACAATGTCGGCATCCCAACCGGAGAAGTGACTTTGCAACGCTGAATAGCTTCCAGGGCTTCTTCCGGCAGGTATTTATCCAACAGCACTAAAGTAGTGGCGCTTATAATGGGGCAAGGTTCCACATATTCCACCCCAAATGCCGAGGATAGGGGCAGCATGCCCAACCAGATCTCATCTTTTCGCACTCCGCGCATATAGTTACTCGACCAGGCTAAACGATAAACGGTATTATGGGTATGCACAATCCCTTTGGGAATGCCAGTTGTTCCGGAAGTATAGACAATGGCCGCTATATCGTCCGCATCTACCGGAGAATTTTTTACATAACTATCTACCAGTTCCCTGGCCCCGGGATCATTGTTAAACAACTGGCGCAGGGGGATCATCTCGGAGTTGGTCCGACCATTGACAATGATATATTCCATGGCCGGCAAACGGTGACGAATCTGCGTAATTAGATCGACAAAGGAGAAATCCTCATAATCGGCGACCATAATCAATACTTTAGCTTTGCTATGTTTGAGGGTGGTTTCTATTTCCATTTCACGGAAATTAATATGCAGCGGCACTTTTACAGCGCCAATTTTTAAAACAGCTTGGCTGGCAATAATAAATTCCGGACAATTGGGCAGCAATAGGCCAACCCGAACTCCTTTCCTGACCCCCAGCTTTAACAAAGACGCCGCCATCTGATAAACCTGTTCATCCAACTGCCGATAGGTAATACATTGCTCATTTAAAATCACCGCCGGTTTATCCGGCTCCATTAACACAGCCCGCTCTAAGTAATCACCGGCGGTTAAGCCAGCTGGAACACATCCTTTAGATTGCGCATAGCTTTTCTTAACATACACGACTATTAATCACCTGTTCCTTTCAACTGGTTGATCTCCCCCCATCAACAGTTAGTATATGGCCGGTTACGTATGCTGAGGTCTCGGAAGCAAGAAATAAAACTGCTTCAGCCACATCCCGTTCATTACATAGGCGCCGTAGGGGTATATGTTTTAAGGTGGCGTTGTAGAACTTCTCCTGTTCCATTAAAAATTCAGTCATGGGCGTTCTGGCATAGCCTGGCGCCACTGCATTAACGCGGATATTGTATCTAGCCCACTCCCTGGCCAGGTTGCGGGTAATGGCAATAACGCCGGTCTTACTGGTAGAATAAACCGCGGTGTT
>WQUS01000175.1 GCA_009781965.1 Bacillota bacterium
GCGGACGGATCGCTGACGATAGCGGTATCGGCGGACCTGATCAGCCAGTTGACGCCGAACGCCAACGGCACGTTCTACCTGTCCATCGGCAACACCACGAAAATGATAGCGCTGAATATGGATTACCGGCTCCGCTACAAGCCGTACAGCATACTCGCCATAGTCGGCGAAAGCAACAACTACTATCCCAACAATACCTACTATACGATAGAGGAAGCGGACAATGATACGGATTTGGCTCAAAAGGCGGCCGGCCGGCCGATACTGGTAAAAATGAAGGGTACGGTCTCTTTTGATCCGAGCGCGGCCACATACTTTTTTGCTAAGGGCAAAGTGATGCTCAACAGCACCCTAGTCTACGATGTGGCGGCGGACAAAGGCCTGAGCGTCTGGCTGACCTACGGGACGGGAGTCACGATCAGCGGCTCCGGCGGCAGCATATCCGTCCCGGGAATGTCTGCAAGCGTCGCCATGCCCCTGCTGTGTAAGATAGTGAACGGGGTTTCCTACCGGACGGACGTCGTCGCTCTGCCCACGGATAATTTCCGGAACATCACCGTGGCGTGGCAGCCTAATCTGCCGGGGGCGGCCCAAACCGCTATGAAAGTCGCCGCGACGCTGGGGATGACGGCCGATGTCACCGAGATGCGCCTGCTGGACAAATCCATCGTCTTTGGCGGGAAGCTCAACGTTAACTTCCCGGCGGCCCTCGCGATGCTCAACGGCGGGGACACCTCCATCATGGGCGTTGACATTCAGCGGCTGCAATACGACATCGACAGCTCCGGGCTGGCGAAATTCAAAGGCGTGCAGGCTTCCGGCAGCACAACCTCGGACAACCTGAAGATATCCTTCATCGATTTTGACGCGAACGGGAACGTCAGCATCGATACTTTCGCCAATATCTATGAGGCGGACGGGATGCTCAACCTGCATTTCTTCGACGTGGAGGGCAAACTGCTGCTCAAACCAGTCTCCGGCTACCCGATTCCCGACACGGTGCTTTTTTTCGTCTCTTCCAACCAGGGAATCGAGGTTATTCCGGGCGTTCTGCAGCTGGAGGGGGGCGGCGGCGGTTTCAGCGGCCTGGCGGACACGATCAACGGCGACTTCAACAAAATACCGCCCATTCTGATCAATTATCAGGGCCAGGCGGGCCTGGTCGAAGTCTTATCGCTGCGGGGCAGCCAGTGGATAGGGCCGTCCCAATATACGGGCCAAGACAAGTTGTCCCTCAGCACAGGCCCGATCCAGCTGGAGCTCGGCACATTTAGCTGGGCCGTAAACGCCTATACCGACGGCGGTACCATTGGCGGCGGGACGCAGGTCACCCTGACGAGCGATTATGACGTTATCGACGCCGGCGGCAGCCTTATGTTCGGTTACCGGAAAAACCACGGCGGTCTTATCTTCACCGGCGATCTGTACGGGTCACTCAATATACCGAAGTTTAAAATTCTTGGCAAATCGTATGGGCCGTATAAAATCGGCAGCGTGAAGGCCACTGTGGATAAAGATGGCATCAAAGCTTCCTGTAAGATCATTAAGATAATCAAAGTCAGTGTTACTTTCAAATGGACGGATACAAAACCCTCTGTTAGCTTAAAAGACACATCTGCTCCGCTGGGGACGGTTCCGGGCCAATCCCTCGCTTCGACGCAGCCGGTTTATGACGACAGCGGCAAGTATGTCGGCGAAATGACCATCGGGGATAACCTGAGGCTCGTCAGGAGCGGTTCAACCGGCGGCGGGCTTATCGGGCCAAGGGGCGCTTCCCTTATTGCCCCCGCAAGTTCCGCGTTAACCGGCTCCGCCGATATCGGGCAGGTCGCTGCCGACGAGTTTGTTACGACAGACATACCGAGAGACAATTTGCAGGTATTTTACTCGATCGACGGCGGAACGACTTATCTACCGTACATTTTATATTATCCGCGCTCTGCTCCCGCCACGGACGCCAACCCGTACACCGGCGCTGAGCTCAACGCAACCTGGGTCAACGCTGTTGACCAGAGCGATGCAAACGGCAGTTCCGTTATGCTGAACCTTTCCGTGGCCGGCGCGCCAAACGCCACCTGGAGATTGGTCAATACCGCCGGCGCCGCTTTCACCTGGGACGTTATCCAGTCGCTGCCGATTCCGGAGCTTACGCAGGCTTCGTTGGACAGCGGCTCCAATAGCGTGAGCTGGTCGGCGGACGGTTTGGATACAACCAAACAGTACACGGCGGACGTGTATTTGACCAAGAACGACGGCACCGCCGCCAACAGCGGCAACGACCTCTATTTGATCGTCAGCGGCCAGCCGCTGAGCCCGAACGGGGACGGCACGGCCAGCGGGACAGTTACGCTTGACCCGGCGGATTTCCCGAAAAACATGCCGACGGGGGACTATCACGCGGCGGTATTCCTGAATGAATACGGCGCGCCGACGCCAGTTCTGGACGCGAACAACAACCCTGTCCTTGACGGCGACGGCAACCAGGTCATGCAGAGCGGCTCGACGACGGACAGCACCAAATACGCGACGCAGACGCTGTCTTACACGAACCCGCTGCAACCCGCGCCGGTGACCAATCTCACCGTCTCGGCCGCCGGAAGCGGCGCCCTGAAAGCCGCCTGGGACAGGCCGGCAAATGACGACGTGTACTATCAGATCACAGCCTACGACGCGGGCGGCAGCCAGGTTATGGCTACGGCGCCGAACGCATCCGATCCGGCCCAAACCGCGCAGACGCCGTATGTATACAATATTACTCCGGATATGTACGGCACTGGTTCATCCGGTCAGCTAGAGGCAATCATTACAGGCCTCCCTGTCGGGGCGAGCTATCAGCTGGAAGTTACGCCCTACCGGTATACCGGCGCGGACAGCGGCTCGTCTATATCGACGATATCCGCCGCGCCGGCGCGGAGCTCGCTTGTCGCCCTGCCCGTACCGAACTACGCCAAGGTGTCCGCGTCCTTTGCCAACGCCGTCACCTCAACCGACGAGCAGGGCAATCTGTCGGTCTATGCCTCGTCGGGCTATCAGCTCAACCTGTCCGCCGATCAGGACTGTACGTTTACCGTGACCGAAAACGGCGCCGATATTTACAACAGCTCCGCGCCGGAAAGCGCGCTCTCGCTGGATATGCCTCTGGGCAGCGGCGACGCGACCAGATATGTTGTGATTAAGGCGGTAAACGCGGGCGGGGATATTAGCTACTTCTATTACAACGCTTATTACGATAATGTAGCGCCGCCCTTGTTTATTGACACCAACGAAGATGGGGTAATCATCGCCGACGACAGCGGCAACTTCACCGTGACTGGCTCCACCAGCCCGGGAGCGACAGTTTCGCTGTACATGAACAACGCGCCCTCCACTCAAGCTGACTTAGAGGGAAGCTTTGCCCTCACTGGCACTTTGCCCGGGAGTCAGTCCGCGTCCGGCGCCTCGGAGCTGGTTACCGTTGGCAGCCAGGATGTTTTAGGCAATTCTGAGACGGCCAACGTGCGGATTGTGCCAGCTTCAGTATTCGCGGCTGACATTACGTCGATCAGCGTTAAGCCCGGCGGCGCGATCACCCTCAAACAAGGCGAGGCCATTAACGTGGGCGGGACGGTGTCCCTCCGGGGCGGCACGACCTACGACGTCTACGGCAGCGCGCTGACCTACACGGTAACGGGAAATGCAGGCAGCATCAGCCTTGATCAGGCCACCGGGGTGATTACCGGCGCGGCGCCCGGCGCCGCCCAGGTTAAAGTCTCGATTGCCAACAGCAGCGGGACTGTCTTTACATCTCCTGCGCTGACCATCAATGTGGTTAACGTATCGGTTACGGGAGTGAGCCTGAATCAGAGCGCCGCTGCCATAGCGGTAAACGGCAATGTGGCGCTCAGCGCGGTTGTTTCCCCGGCGGACGCTTTGAATAAGAATGTCTCCTGGAGCAGCAGCAATAATGCCGTGGCCACGGTCAATCAAGACGGTCTGGTCACCGGCCTTGCCGCCGGCACGGCGGTGATCACCGCTACCACGGAAGACGGGGGATTTACGGCCGGCTGTACGGTTACCGTCGGCAGCGGCGGTGGTTCAACTGGCGGCGGCGGTTCGACCGGCTATGCTCAGGCGAAGGCCACTTTGAGCCAGAGCGCGGCGTCTTTTGACAAGAACCCAACCGGTGCGAACCACAGTGATATAACGGTGACCTTGACGGCAAACGGGTCCTCGGTTGTGGATTTGAAAAACGGGGATTACACGCTGGTGAAGGGCAAGGATTACACTGTCAGCGGCAATCAATATACCATTAAGGCTGAGTACCTGTCTAGCCTGGCTAAAGGGGAGCAAATAATCACCTTTGCCATGCGCGGCGGTACGAACCCGAAACTGACAGTCACAGTGACGGATTCTTCGCCGTCAGCGCCGCCGCAGCCTCCGCAGCCTTGGGTAAATCCCTTCGCTGATGTGCAAGCGTCGGACTGGTTCTACAACGCTGTGGGGGATGCCTACAGCAAAGGTTTGATGTCCGGCACAAGCGCGGCGCCGATGCTCTTCAGCCCCGGCATGAGCACAACCAGGGGGATGATCGTGACCGTTCTATACCGTTTGGCCGGTTCGCCGGACGTGTCCGGCCTGGCCAATCCCTTTAGCGACGTTCCGCAGGGACAGTGGTATACCGATGCGGTGAAGTGGGCGGCGGCCAACGGGATTGTGCTTGGTTACAGCAAAAACAAGTATGGCCCGGGCGATAATATCTCCCGGCAGGATTTAACGGTTATCTTGTACCGTTACGCCGGCTTTAAGGACTGGACATTACCTGAAACCAAGGAATACAGCGACTTCCCGGACCAAGCCGCCATTGGCGGCTACGCTAAGGAAGCGATCAAAGCGTCTTTCCGGGCGGGCATGATCAGCGGCTACCCGGACGGCACTTTGCAGCCCAGGGGAACGGCGACAAGAGCCGAGGTAGCGGCGATGCTGAGTAAGTTCATGGAGCTGGGGAATAAGGAATAACCGCAGCAGGAATAGCGAAAAACGATTTAATTGACGCAGCCCCGGGAAAGGTGTGCAAGATAACCTTTCCCGGGGCTGTTGATGTAGAATCAAATTAAAGAATTAAATCAACCACGCCGGGATGATCCAGTTCTTTTGGTTAATGGGCAGAACATTATTATACAGACAAACTACCGCTCCTTCCCCTACTGGCTTACCGGCGTTCTGTAAAACGGCAAAGTTTTTAATCGCATCCTTACCTGGGTTCCCGGTCTTTTTAATTTCGATCGGATATACTGTACCGTCATACTCCAAAACAATGTCTATTTCTTTGCCGTCCGTATCCCGGTAATAATAGACGGGGGGCTGTTTACCTGCGTTGTGATAGGACTTTAATAACTCGCTGACAACATAGGTTTCAAATATCTTTCCCGACATAGCGGAGGCTTCCAAGGTTTTCGGACTGTCCCAACGGGTGAGATAAACCGCCAGCCCGGTATCCATGAAATACATATTAGGCGACTTGACCGCTCTTTTCAGAGTATTGTTGAAGTAAGGCTGAATAAGGGTCACAATACCGCTGGACACTAAAACCGACAGCCATTTCTTGGCGGTAGGCGCGCTGATGCCAACGTCTTTGGCCAAGTCGGCGAAGTTCACCATCTCGCTGGTGCGGGCGGCGCAGGCGGTCATAAAGCGGAAGAAGTCAAGCTCATCCGCTACCTGGGCGAGAGACTTAATATCTCTTTCCAAATAGGTATTGACATAACCAGAGTAAAACTCATCCCGATTAAATGCCCCTAAGTAAGCGAATGGCATGGAACCTTTGTAGATCCGCTCATAGATAGCATTTAGACCCTGGGGCTTACGTTGCTTAAAACGCTCTAACATCACTTGATGATCACAGACAAATGGTTCGCTTGCGACGTTCTCAATCTCGCTTTGCGATAGCCCGTACATTTCTATGACCGCAATCCGTCCGGCCAGGCTTTCGGATACGTCTTTCATCAGATGGAATTTTTGTGAACCAGTTAGCCAGAAGTCTCCACGATGCTGGTGGGTATCAACATACATTTTGATGTAGGGAAGAAGATTGGGAGCGTATTGGATTTCATCAATAATGACCGGAGGCTGGTGGCGTTCCAAAAACAGGGCCGGTTCCCTTACCGCCGCTTCCCGCTCTACCGGGTCGTCAAGGGTAACGTACTCGCGCTCTTTCTCGGCCAAGTGTTTAAGCAGGGTAGTCTTACCCACCTGCCGGGAACCGGTGACGATCAAGGCGCGGAACTGTTCGCTCGCTTGCCGGATTCTATTTTCTAAAGCACGGTTTATATATATCGGAAACGCCCCCGTTAAATCGAAATTATTATTTTATTATAACCGGACTATTGATGAATTAGCAAGTTTTACAAAAAAATTACTGTTATAATTCTATTTGCGTGCCTGGGTTATGAGCACTAACAAACACAGGGTCTGACCAGTAACGTTACCGGCCATAATCGGCGGGTTGATTTTGAATTTCACTTGATTTATGGCTATATTGGCGCTATTATTTAATAGCATTTGACGTATATTTTGCGACTTTCAGGCGCTTAAACGTACGCTTAAACGCAATGGGATTTTAAAAAATTAATAGCATGTAATGAGGTGAACGGAAGTTTGATTAATTCCCGTCCTTGGGGCGAACTGCTGACGGACAAGCGGGATGAAGCCCGGGTACTGATTATGGGCGTACCTTTTGATTTGTCGGTGAGCGGCGGCCGGGGGGCCTGCGAGGCGCCGGAAAGGATTAGGCGTCTTTCCCGCTATCAGCCGGCCACCACGGAAACAGGCGCTATTATGGACCGGCTTAAGGTTTTTGACGCCGGCGACGTACCGCTGGACCTGAACTGGGAGCGGTACTTTAAAACGGTGGAAGACAAGGCTTATGAGCTGATGACCGGGGGTAAGTTCTGCCTGTTTCTGGGCGGGGATCACTCGGTGACCATTCCCTTGCATAAGGCCTTCGGCCGGTACAACGCCGGGAACGCCGGCCAAGGGCCTGGCGGCAAAACCGGCATTATTCATTTTGACGCCCACTGCGATCTTTGCGACTCTTATGACGGCCACCGCTGGTCTCATGCCTGCACCGAACGCCGGAGCCTGGATGATGTAATCACGCCGGGGGATCTTTTTATGCTGGGAATTCGCTCTTACGAAGAGGAAGAAGTGGCTTTTTTGCGCCGGCATCCGGAAATCAAAGTTATTACCGCCCACGAGCTGTACCGTTCCGGTATCGACGCCGCCTGGCGAGTTCTGGAAGCTCATTACCGCCATTATGAAGCCCTTTATTTTACTTTGGATATCGACGTGCTGGATCCCGCTTACGCGCCTGGCACCGGCGTGCCAGAACCGGCCGGTCTGACCAGCCGGGAACTGATGGAACTGGTTAAACTTGTCGTGGCCAACCTGCCGGTAAAAGCCATGGACATAGTGGAGGTGTCTCCCGGCCTGGATCACTCGGATATTACCGGCTGGGCCGCTTTGAAGATAATCTACGAGGTGTTTGGCTGTTTGAACGACCGCCTGCCTGGGCCGGCGGTTCAGTTAAATCATTATTGACATCAAATTTGAGACCGCGCACCTCAGTGTAATATTTATACGCTTCCATTACCAGCTCTTGGGGTGATTCAAAATAACCGGCCAATTCATACCAGGAATGGCTTTTTTGCAGCGCCTTTTGCATTTCCTCAAAGGGTAACAGCTTTTCTATTTTCCAGCGCCGGGCCCGTTCTTCACACCTATCCCGATTACTCTTGGCCAAAGGGGAATTGGCAGTAGCCCCGATAGAGTAAAGGCTGCCTGTTGCGTAATGGCCTATTTCCTCGGCAAGCAACACAATCTCCTCTGACTGTGACTTGATAGCAGGCTTGTCCAAGGTAATAGTTTTATAGCCTGCCAAGCACACACATGACGCTTTTTTGCTATTACTAAAATGATAATCATAAATATGAATGTCAGACTTATAGGCATCGTCATACAATTGCTCCAGTTTTGATAAACGCAAAGCTCATCCCCCCCGTTGCGACTTGATGAATCGGGCAAACTCAGCCAATTTGTCAACCTCTTCCTGACTTAAATCCTCAAAATCACCCTGGTGAAAAGCCACTGACACATCCTTAAAAACATCTGGGATGGTCAATATTGGTGGCTCGGTTGCTTCTGTATATTGGAAGTCACCGGTCTTTCCGGCCAAGTAATCAATACTTACATTAAAATAATCGGCAAACTGCTGCAGCAGCTGCAAAGTCACTTTACGGTTGCCGGACTCATAACCCTGGTAAGTTTGCTGAGCCATACCAAATTTTTCAGCCAGCGCTTTTTGAGATAAACCCTGTGCGTCCCTTAATTTTTGCAGTCGTTTGCCAAATTGAACATACTCATTGGCCTGTGCGTTTACAATCATTGGAGGGCTCCTCCTTCCTTGTTCAATTATAACTCCAACTCACGGTTAAAGCAAGGGTTATGATTAAAATAACCTAAATATGAGGTTGGCAAAATTTCATAATGGATTAAATTTAGTTAGCAAAAGCCGGAGCAGAGACCATTGACTGCGAAATGCAGTAAATAACTTAAAGTTGCAGCAAAAAGACATTGAAATGCAGTATTTACTTCTGGTAACATTAGGCCTAAGAAATACGCCTGACCTTAGCTGCAGTTAAAACGGCCCCAAAACATTAACTTGGTTGGAGAAAACTTTGAGATTTAAACGGAAGGAGTAGCTTTATGAAGATGAGAGAAACAACGATAACAATCAGTTTTTACCGCCAGGGGGGAGATTAGTCAATGCGATTAAATGAGATCTTGGAAGTAATTATCTCCGTTCTTTTAGCCACCCTGGGCGGCATGGCCAGAATGCTGAATGTGAAAGACGACCGCACCGTAACCTTATCGCGGATGTTCAGTGAGCTCTTCGTCGCCGCCTTTATTGGCAGCATGATGTTCCTGCTGGCCAAAGAGATCCATACAGAGAGCCAATATTTAATGTGGCTGCTGGCCGGTACCGCTGGCTGGGTGGGCCCAAAGATCTTGAATTTGCTCCCGCCGCTATTAGGGAAAGTAAATATTGACTTTAAAGATCCGGAGGATCAGGAGAAAAAATAATTATTTTACCTGTGGTCCCGGACAAGCCAATTGTTATTTAACGGCCAGGGAGAGAAAGGAACGTAACAAAATGAGCCTACACAAGCAACTTTTAACCAAAAACAACTGCTATATCGCCGGTAAGAAGATCATGCCTCAAGGCGTGATGTTGCATTCAACCGGCGCCGATAATCCTTATTTAAAGCGCTACATCCAGCCGGATGACGGCTTACTGGGCAAAAACACTAACGGGAATGACTGGAACCAAGCCATGGCGGCCGGACAAGAAGTTTGTGTGCATGCTTTTATCGGTAAACTGGCCGATGGTACGGTAGCCACTTACCAAACGCTGCCTTGGGACATGCGTGGTTGGCACTGCGGCAGCGGGCCCAAAGGCAGCGGCAATGATACGCATATCGGGTTTGAGATCGCCGAAGATGGTCTGACCGATTCCGTATACTTTGCCAAGGTATACCAAGAGGCGGTGGAACTTTGCGTCATGTTGTGCCAGACCTACGGCATCAAGCCGGAGAAACCTTATCTTATTTGCCATAGCGAAGGCTATACCCTTGGTATAACGAGTAATCACGCCGATGTCCTCCACTGGTTTTCCAAACATGGCCAATCGATGGATACTTTCCGGGCCGACGTTAAAAAAGCTATGGAGAAGCCAACCACAAAAGCACCGGCAGAAATAACCGCGGATAACGCTTTAGCGGATGGAATCATTACTGACCGGGCCTATTGGCTCGGCGTACTGACCGGGAGCGTGACGCCCAGCAAGTCTAATATTAAGGCCTTGATGGACAAAGCCCACAGGCAATTGCAGGGCTAGAGCCATGAAGATATTTCAAATCAAGCAAAGGAGGCGATTATATGCACTAAATGATAAGTAAACTTAGCGCACTGTAACTTATAGTCAGTCTCATGCAAGCACCATGCGCCAGATAACGATACTGCCATAGTAAAAAATATTGGCCAAAGGAGGTCATTAAATGTCAAACCCAGCAGCACCGGCGTTTCTGCACATCCCTGATTTATATGCAGGGGCAGCGGCCAGGATATCCTGTGACCTGGTGGATAACGCCAGTGGATACATTTTAGAACGCCAATTCCACGGGAAGGAGGCCGGAGAGCACACCTGGACGACTCTGGAGATGCAAGACAGAACCTGGGCGGAGCTAGATCACAAACCCTTAACCTGGCATCAGATAGATGAGCACCCCAAGACCTGGTGGCAGCTTGATCACTGCCTACTGCACCCCAGCGCCATAGACCACATCGCAACTGGCGCTCAAACAGCCGTCTATCGTGTTAAAGCCTATACTGCCGACGGTTCGGAATCGGCGTTTCTGACCAGCCGCCCAATGAAAATTAACCATATCATCAGCTATAACGCCAATGGCGGCACAGATGCACCGGCTGCCCAGACCAAAGCAACCGGCGCGGCGCTAACCCTAACCCATCACATACCGACGAGAACGGGCCATATATTTCTGGGTTGGGCAACCGCATCCGACGCTACCGTTCCTGTCTATAGCCCGGGCGGGATATTTACGGCCAACGCCAACACCACTCTCTACGCGGTATGGCAGTTTACCTTTTACCGCCAGGACAGAACCCAATGGCCAGTTACCAAAGGAACCCGTTACTGGGTGCCCATAGCAGGTAAAAACCTTGGGGACACAGACCAAGTGCCTTTAACAGTCGAATACAATGCGGACAAGCTGCGGCTGGAAAACTTTATCGCCCATCTGCCTGGACAGCAAGCAACCAAACCAGGCAGCTATCCTGCCGCAAACTTGCAAATCGACGGATTCTTCCCGGGTGAAGTGCGCTTCAAATGTACCAGGCAAATACCAGCCGGAGAGCATTGGCATGGCTATGTTACCTTACTCCAATTCATAGCCACAGAAACAGGAATAGCTGAGCTCAGCTTGAGTCAAACACCTACGCGCCCGTCGTCTAAACATTATGTAGACCCGGACCAGCCCGCCGCCAAGTAAGTACTGCTCCGGGACAGCTAATCATCCCCTACCGGTTAGCAGGGAAAATCGGTTACCTAATCAGTGTAACCCCTCCTGCTAATCGTGTAAACAACAGAACTAAAAAAACAAATTATCAGGAGGGAAATAAATTGACTATCAACAACAATCAAAGAGCATCTGCGCCAAACGCGCCATATACGTACAAAACAGGCATTAACGACACCGTCAGCTTAAATAACGGCAGCCTGAGGCATGAAGAAAAAATCGCCTATTTACCAGGCAGAAATAGCCTGGACCTGGACCTCACCATGGTCTACAACGCAGCCGAAAGCGACTCCCTGATGGGCGGCGACGAACTGTCCCCGTGGCCCGTCAAATCATTAGGACACGGTTGGTCCATGAACTTTACCAGACAGCTCCGCATGGGTGACCTGACTTATTTCCGGTTTACCGACGGCAGCACCTATCAATACGCCAACGGCGTATTACAAAACTATAAACTCAGCGATATCACCGTTACCAACAACAACGGCGCCCTAACCCTGAACTACGCCGACGGCAGAAAAGAGGCCTTTGACGCTAACGGCAACCTGACCAGCATCACCGACCGGTTTGGTAACCGCATCAGCTTGCAATACTACCCGGAAACCAAAACAGCCACCGGCCCCACTACCATCTGGTTAAAACCAGACGGTACCGTCTGGGCTTGCGGCAATAACGATTATGGCCAGTTAGGAGACGGGACGACCACAAGCCGGTCCACCATGGTCCAAGTCAGCGACTTAACCAACATAGTCGCCGTAGCGGCAAGTCCCTTTCACAGCGTAGCCTTAAAATCAGACGGCACAGTCTGGACTTGGGGCCGCAATGATTACGGCCAGCTGGGTAATGGCACAAGCGCCAATCAATCCATCCCGGCACAGATCAAAGGGTTAACCGACATCACCTCGGTAACAGCAGGCGAGTATAACACCTTTGCGTTACAGTCCGACGGTACGGTCTGGGCTTGGGGCAATAACAATTACGGCATCCTGGGCGATGGTTTAACGCTGAACCAAGCTACTCCGGTTCAGATCAAAGCATTAACCGGTATCCTTGCTATTGCCGCCGGTGAAGCGCATACCGCAGCCTTAAAACCAGACGGCACAATCTGGGCCTGGGGCTTAAACGATCACGGCCAATTGGGGGACGGTACAACCATTGACCGCACTACCCCGGTACAGGTCAGCGGATTAACCGGCGCCACCGACATCGCGGTAGGCGCTCACAGAACCATAGCTTTAAAGTCCGACGGTACCGTTTGGGCCTGGGGCCAGGATAACCACTGCGAGCAGTGCCATGATACGGCAAACAGTAAACTTACCCCGGTACAGGTTAGAGAATTAAAAGACGTAGTAGCAATAGCGG
>WQUS01000176.1 GCA_009781965.1 Bacillota bacterium
TTAACCGTGCGCTCATACTCTTCGAGAAATCGCTTACGGTTAATAACTTTACGGGCCTGGGCTACGGGTACTAACAAACACAGGGTCTGACCAGTAACACAGTAGGAGGGATGGGCGTTTATGTTGGACGTCCCGGTCTGGGCGGAAATCAATTTGCAGGCTATCGCCCATAATGTCAGGCAATTGACGGGGATCACAGCCCCGGGCGTCGGGCTGCTGGCAGTGGTAAAAGCCAACGGTTACGGCCATGGCGCCATCCCGGTGGCCCGCACCGCCCTGCAAAACGGCGCCGCCTGCCTGGGGGTCGCCCGGGTAGCCGAAGGGGAGGCCTTGCGCCAGGCCGGCATTAACGATCCGGTGTTAGTTTTAGGCTATACTCCGCCAATCAGTTACCCGTCCCTGTTGCGCAACAACCTGAGCCAAACCATTTCCAGCCTGGAAGAAGCTCGGGCCTTATCCGCCGCCGCCGCCCGGGAAAGGAAAAAAGCCATTGCCCATATCAAAGTTGACACGGGCATGGGACGGCTTGGTTTTCGCAGCGCGGCGCCGGGCACGGAGCGGGATATCCTCACTGTCGCCGCCCTGCCGCATCTGGAAGTGGAGGGTATTTTCACCCATTTCGCGGCGGCTGACAGTAAAAATAAAGATTACACCATGGAGCAGTGGGATCAATTCAACCGCCTGCTGCAAAGTCTGGCCGGCCAAGGGCTTGCCTTTCGCTACCGGCACGCTGCCAACAGCGCGGCCATTATTGACCTGCCCGAAACAAATCTGGACCTGGTCCGGGCCGGCATTGCCATGTACGGCGCTTACCCGTCCGATGAAGTTAATAAGGAGCGGGTGGAACTGCGGCCGGCCATGACCCTTAAAGCGCTGGTGGCGCACATCAAAGAGGTTCCGCCCGGTACCGGCATCAGTTATGGAGTCACCTATACCACGCCGCAACAAACAGTGGTGGCAACTGTCTCCGCCGGTTACGCCGACGGTTACAACCGGTTATTGTCGTCCCGGGGCGAGGTATTAATCCAAGGCCGGCGGGCGCCGGTGATCGGACGTGTTTGTATGGATCAATTTATGGTTGATGTAGGCCATCTGCCGGGGGTGACTGCCGGAGATGAAGTGGTGCTTTTGGGCCGCCAGGGCGCCGAGGAAATTAGCGCCGATGAACTGGCCGCCAAAACCGGCACCATCTCATACGAGGTCTTTTGTATGATCAACGCCCGGGTACCGCGTATATACCTTGCATAACCGGGGTTTTACACTTGTCAGGCGCCGGGACTTTTTTCAAAGAAGCCAGTCCGGCGGCAGGATAAATACAAACCGTGCCGAAAAGTACTTTATAACAAAGATACAGCATCACGATTCAAGGAGGAAGATTGCATATGTCCAGTCCACGACTGAAGAGCGGTTGCCAGGAATCGGCTCTAATATTTACCAGACTACTGTCTTTTATTGTCGTATTGCTCATTGTGGGACTTATCAGCTGGATCACAGCTGGTGTCGCGGGAGCGCCTTTGGGGTTTGCCGCCGCCATCGGCGGTATGATCGCCGGGGTAGCCGGGTTTGGCATGCTGATTTTCGGCAATTTCTTCAATGTCAAAGTGTTTACTTGCCCCCACTGCGGCCATACCGACCGCACCCTGCAGGACATTGGTTATTACAACTGTTTCAACTGTGGCACCCGGTATCAGATCACCAAAGAGAGTATTTGCGAACTTGATGCATAAGCAAGCCGCCGCAGGCAACCGGCAGAACATTAAGGCAACATAACGCAAAGGCTAAGGGATTTATCGCGACGGTAAATCCCTTTTGGTTGTAGAAAAAACGTGTAAAAGGCGCCTGTTTGTACAGTTCAGTGTTCGTTCATACTCAAAGTGAATACGGCAGGCAAAATTATTAACCGTAAGCGATTTCTCGGAGAGCATGAGCGCACGGTTAACTCGATGTTCGAGGTTCGAGACTATTAGTGTTTGCTCATACTCAAAGTGAATACGGCACGCAACACTATTAACCGTAAGCGATTTCTCGGAGAGCATGAGCGCACGGTTAATAGTGTTGCGTGCCGGCTCGATGCCGGACAGTAACGCGTGAACTGTAGTATCTGTTTTGTTATGCTTTTTACATGCTTACGGATTACGGTAAGTGTTGGCAAATTTCCAGGCCTGGCCATAGCCGGAGAGCTGCAGGAAGTAGCTGTCCGCACTCGCATCCAGCTTAAACATAAATAATTTAACCTTCCCGTCAGCGGCAAAACCAAAAGTGCGCGCCACAAGCGCCTGCTCTACCTTGAGCGGAACATACACCCGGCCAAAAGAATCAATAACCGTAACTGTTCCCTGCCACCCGTCGCCGTCGGCAGCAACGCCTAAACCGGCAAAAACCAGGCCCGGTTCGGCGATAACCAGGTTATGCTGCAATTGTACCCGATCCGAAAATAGCTTATCGCCTTGAAAAACCCGATAGCCATGGCCATCCAGCAGAACCAGCTCACCCAGTTTAACAGCTGTTTGCGGAATTTCCCTTTTTTCTGCCGCCGGCTTGTCATAAACAAAAAAGAACCAGTAAAAAACAAAAAAGATTCCCGGCGCCAGTATCAAAAACATTAACCACTTTTTTTTGCTTCCCTGCTCGATATCCTGAGGCACAAAACATACCCCCTCCCAATACCAATAATTATTCCATCTGAAGTAAGAGATGTCAACGCTCCGGCTCAGACAGTCTTCTTATAGTTACTAAACAAATTAACTTTTTGCCGGCATAATTTGGCGGCAATGCAGCCATAATAGGGGAAACGCCAAAATCTTTTTAACCTTTGGCATTAAATTATAATCCATCCGGAGGTGAAATAATGCAGGCAGAAGTAAACCAGGAGCTTTGCATCAGCTGCGGCGCCTGTATCGACGCTTGCCCAGAAGTATTTGATTGGAACCGTGATGAAAAAGCCCATTCCATTACCGGCGAAGTACCGGACGATTTGGAAGATCAGGCCTCGGAAGCTGCTGAAAGCTGTCCCACGGACGCGATCTCGATTAATTAATTTCTTTCGCAGAACACGGCCGCCATTTACGCCGTGTTTTTGCCCTTTAGGCAGGCAAATACCGTCAAGCGCGCCCTGAGGAAACTGATTGAGCGCGCTTTTTTGATCTCTATTGAATATTCTATACAAATGAATATTCTACACCAAGAAATCCTCCGGCAAGAAAAAGGTTACTGGTCAGGCCCTGTGTTTGTTAGTACTCATAGTGAATGCGGCCCGCAAAACTATTAACCGTAAGCGATTTCTCAAAAGAGCATGAGCGCACGGTAATAGTTTTGTGCCGGATGGTGCGAAAGCAGTAACGTGTGACCAGCAACCGAAAAAGAGCATTGCACAGATTTTCCATTAAATTCGGATTTAATCAGATTAAATGGCTGGCTATGCTTAAAAATTTATTGACATTGAACGATTTTGTGCTAAAATTGAGTTTGATTGGCATTCGGAAGTGTATTTTCCCGGTACGATCGAAAATTTAATCTAAAAAGGGGGAAGATAATTAGAATGAAACCATTGGGGCGCCATGTATTGGCTGAAATCTATGGATGCGATTTTGAAATGCTCAATGACGCCAACAAAGTGGAAAAAGTCATGGTCAACGCAGCGCTGGAGGCAGGCGCCGAAATCAGGGAAGTTGCATTCCATAAATTCAGCCCTCAGGGAGTAAGCGGAGTGGTTGTCATCTCCGAATCCCACTTGGCCATCCATACTTGGCCCGAACTGGGCTATGCGGCCGTAGACGTGTTCACATGCGGAGACAAGGTAGATCCTTGGGATGCATGCAACTTTCTCACCGGAGAGTTTCATGCCAAACACCTCACTGCTAAGGAAATGAAGCGGGGTATTTTACCGGATATCCTACCGCAGGAAGCCGTAAATATCTAGGGGGGATTTTTATTAGTACCGGCTTTAGTGAGGATTAGCATAGCCTTGCTGGTTTGTAAAAAACAAACAGCAAGGTTATCGCTTTTTTATCGGGTTAAATGTACATTGGCGGGAGGAAATCGGCCCCTGACGCCAGAATATACTATTGGTTAAATACAAGGAGGTTTTACCCCGCAAATGTATATTTTTAGCCGTATCAGCGAAGATTTACAGCAAGTACAGCTTTTAATCAGAAAAAATTTCTGTTTTCAAGCCGGTCACTTAAGCGAATTCATACCACCCAGTTTCAGCAACCTGGAGATAACTTTACGGCCCGGCATAGTAATCACCGCCGGTAATATGTTCGGTCCCGTTTCCGAGCGGCTGATCGCTCTGGCCGCCGTAATGCAGCTGATCTTTATCTCTTCCCGGATCCATGCAAGTGTTAAAGAAAGCGCCGCCGCTAAAGAACGGCACGGGGACAACCGCGGCGGTTTTCAATATCCGATTCTGGTCGGCGACTATCTTTACAGCAAATCGTTTACCATGTTATGCGAATACAGCGTTGAAGCTTACTTAAATGAACTGGCGGAACTGATTTGTCACATCAACCAAAGCAATATTCACGATCTGCGCAATGCCGGTTCGGAAATTACCGACTGGCAACAGTACCTGGAAATAGTGCAGGGGGAAACAGCCCGTTTATTTGCTTGCGCTGCTTGCCTGGGCGCCGACCTAAACGGCGCGGACCAGCAATGCAAAAATAAACTTTACCATTTCGGGCTTAACTTCGGCATGGCCTTCGGGCTGCTGGACAGAGGCGCAACCCCGGAGCAGGTGAAAGATTACCTAACCGCTGCCGAAGCAAACCTGTACGAGCTGCCGCCTCAAATCGATTCCCAATGTTTCAGGAATCTGCTGACCAGTTTATCCGAAGACAGCAGTCTGCGGCGCATGGTTGGCTGAGGCGGACCGTGCCCGGACATGACCTACCTGCAAGCACGCCGGTTTTTCCCTCGTCCTAATGCTGTGGTATGTTAACAGCGGGTACTGGAGATGAGCTTAATGGCTGACAAAGATTACACCAAGCTATACAAACATATCCCTCCGGTGGACGAGGGATTAAAACAGCCGGCCATAGAAT
>WQUS01000177.1 GCA_009781965.1 Bacillota bacterium
TGTGGAACTACGCAGGATTTTTGGGCGGTCTGATTATCGTCCTGGCATTGTATTAAAGGAGGCGTAACAATGGGTCAAAACATTGATTTAATCTTTAAAATAGCGGGGATTGGCATTTTGGTGGCGGTGGCCAGTATGGGGCTGAAAAATTCCGGCAAGGAGGACTACGGCCTGGCCGTTACCATCACCGGTATTGCCGTGGTGCTGATCATGGTCATTCAGATGTTGGGCGCCCTTTTCAATGAGGTAAAATCGGTATTTAAACTTTTTTAGGCGGGTGGCGGCATGGATATCCTGCAAATTTCCGGTATTGCTCTGACCGGCGCGGTACTGGCGATGGTTCTGAAATCATATAAACCGCCCCTGGCCATGCTGCTTAGTGTCTTTGTCGGCGTTACCCTATTCCTGCTGGTGCTGGGTAAAATAGGGGCGGTGGTAGATGTCTTGCGCCAACTGGCGGGACAGGCCAATATCAGTTCGCTATATTTGGGTACGCTGCTGAAAATTATCGGCATTGCCTACATTGCCGACTTCATCGCTCAGATCTGCCGTGACGCGGATCAGGGCGCCATCGCCGCCAAGGTGGAGTTGGCCGCCAAGGTGCTGGTGCTGGTGTTGGCGGTACCCATCGTAGTAGCCGTACTGCAAGCGTTGCTGCGACTGACGCCATGACAAAGGGGGATTAGCCGGCTATGGTGCAAAAAATATCGACGCTCCTCCTGATCTTATTTCTCTTCTTTATGGCCATGACTTTCCCGGTCTTAGCGGCTGAGCAGGAACCGGCGGCAGACGGGCTGGACAACCAGGTAAAAGGTCTGGATATGGCGCAAATACAGCGTTTGGTAAACCAAATGGATTTGGAGATTAAGGACGCGCTGCCGAACACCGACGTTAAATCACTGGTGGGCGGATTGGCCCGGGGGGATATTCCCATGCAGCCCGGAGAAATTTTTAACCGGTCGCTGCAATACATTTTCCGGGAAGTGGTGGCCAACTTTTCTTTGCTGGCCAAACTGGTGGTGCTGGCGATTATCTGCGCGCTGCTCCATAACCTGACCGCCGCCTTTGAAAAAGGTACCACCGGACAGCTTACCCACATGGTAGCCTTCCTGGCGCTGGTAACCATAGCGGTGGGCTCCTTCGGACTGGTGATTCAACTAAGCCGGGACGTAGTGGATAAGATGGTGGTGTTTATGCAAGCGCTCATGCCTCTGTTGCTGACCTTGCTGGTGGCGGTGGGCGGCATTACTTCGGCGGCTATCTTTCATCCTTTGATTTTTATCAGCATCACCGCTTTTGGCGCCATTATTAAAAATGTGGTTTTACCATTGCTTCTGTTTGCCGCTGTTTTGGAAATCCTCAGCACCCTGTCCAGTGAATTTCAGGTTTCCAAATTTGCTGGCCTGCTGAAAGGGACGGCGATGGGCTTGATGGGCCTAATGAGCACTATTTTTTTGGGGGTGATGGCCATCCAGGGGGTGGCCGGCGCGGTGGGCGACAGCTTGACTTACCGCACGGCCAAATTTGCCACCGGCGCTTTCATCCCGGTGGTGGGCGGAGTGTTCAGCGACGCCCTGGGGGCGATTATCGGCTCGTCACTGCTGATCAAAAACGCCGTCGGCATTGCCGGGGTGGTGATCATAGCGCTGATTGCGGTGATCCCGCTGGTTAAAATCATCACCATCGCCTTTATCTACAAGTTGAGCGGCGCCATTATTCAACCGGTAGGCGAGGAGAAGATCAGCAACTGTTTATACGCCCTGGGCAACAACTTAATTACCGTTTTTGCCGCCGTCGCCATGGTGGGGCTGCTGTTCTTTTTCACTATTGCCATTGTGGTAGGCATGGGTAACGTCACGGTTATGCTGCAATAGAATTTCTTTCCGGAGGCTGCCATGGACGTACTGCGTCAATTAATTCAAACCATAGTGGTACTGGTAATCCTGGCGGTGTTTATCGAAATGCTGCTGCCACTGGGAGATATGCGCCGGTATGTGAAAATGGTGCTGGGTTTGTTAATCATTGTCGCCGTGCTGCAAACAGTCGCCGGGGTCTTGGGCAGCGGCCTGGCCGGGAAAATACCGGCCGTCACTGAATCTTTTGCCCTTCGCAATACGCCGCCGTTGGAAGATATCATGGCGGCCGGCCAATCCATAGCGGCGGCCAACCGCCGGGAGGCGGCCCAATATTACACCCAAGGCATTGAGCGGCAGGTCTTGTCCCTGGCGGAATTAAATAACGACTTGCATGCGGTAAAAGCCAGCGTAACCCTCCGGGAGAACAGCGATGAAATCAACGGCATTACTATCTTTTGCTCCGTCAAATCTATACAGCCGCAGGCGCCAGCAGACATTCAACCAATCATCATCGGCACTACCGGTGAGGCGACAGGCAAAAGCGGCGCCAAACCGTCGGCGGCCGAAGTGCGCGCCGCAGCCGATTTAGCCAACGTGGTGGCCAATTTCTACAACTTGCGCGCGGAACAGGTACAAATAAAGTTTCAATAACAATGGTGAGGTGATAATGGTGAACCTAAATGATTTATTCAAGCCCGGGCAAAAAAAAATCTGGTTCCTGGCTGGCGCGGCGCTGCTGGGGATTGTCTTGATGCTGTGGGGCGGTTCCGGCGCCGGTGGGCGAAAGATAGAGACGGGCAAACCGCCGGCGGAGGCGATCGCTTTGTCCAGCCAGGCAAGCACGTCTTTTCCCGCCGCCGGCGTCATAATGACCGCGGAAGAAAAGACCATCGCCGCCGGGCTGCAGCAAATGCTTGAACAAGTCGCCGGCGCCGGAAAGGTTGAGGTGACGGTGCGGCTGGCTACCTCCACCCATAGCGATTTTGCCGTCAACAGCGATACCAGCGTCAAGACGACCGTAGAAGAAGATCAGAATGGCGGGACCAGGAAAATAACGGAAAACACCGGCGCCAGCACGGTAGTGGTTACCGGCGAAGGTCAGGGGCAGGGCGCGCCGGTCATCAGCCGGGAAATAGCCCCCGAGGTGGCCGGGGTGTTAGTGGTCGCCGAAGGGGCCGGCGAACCGCTGGTCAAAGCCGAGCTGTTCCGGGCGGTACAGGTGGGGCTGGGCGTTCAGCCGCAAAAAATAATGGTGTTAAACATGAAAAGGGGTGACTAATTTGTTTAAAGTGATTAAAATCCAACGTTCCGAAATCGCTCTGGCTCTGTTGGCCTTGGCCGGAATTGCCTTTTGTGTTTTGGGATTTGGCGGCCTGACGGAAAGACTGGCCCACTGGCGTAACCAGCCGGCCACTTCCGTCACCTTGCCCAAAGAGGCGGCGCCGGAGAGCAGCAAAACTTTGGGGGGCGGCACACCGGTACATTATGCACTGCCGGATACTCCCGCTCCGGTTGCCAATCAGCCTGCCACTCCCAACAGCGGTTCGGCGAACAGTGATTCGGCTTATTTTGTGGAATACCGCATGGAAAGGGAACGGGCCCGGGGGATCGAGATGGAAACCATGCGCGAGGTGCTGGCTTCTGCTGATGCGGACGCGGAAACCCGCAAGACGGCTAATGAAAGACTCCTGAACATTAGCGGCAGCATCGCCAAGGAAATTGAACTGGAAAGCCTGATTCGGGCCCAGGGATACAGCGACGCCGCCGTTTTTCTGGACGGTCAGACAGTAACGGTGGTGGTGCAGGAAGGCGACGTTCCGGTCAGCGCCGACGAGCAGAAGGCTATTGTCGCCATGATTTCTAAAAATACCGGCGTGAACCAGGAAAACATCATCCTGATCGCCAGACCGGCTTCGCAGTCTCAAGCTTCATTAGCACCCTAAGTGGGGGACGGTGCTAACCGTCCCCTGTTACACAATGTTAGCCGTGCGTCTCATGGGCGAACAATAAGTGTTTTTCAACAAATTTAGGTCGGCGGCAAAGGGGAAAAACACTCCTTCAAGAATATACTTTAAAAAGAAGGAGAATGTGCTATGCACCAGGTGAAAAAAGCCTATGGGGCAGCTGTCTGTTACACTGTAATTATCGGATTATCTTTTCTGTTCGTGAAAATGTCTTTATTCTACACCAATCCGCTCGATCTCCTGGCCTATCGGTTCAGCGCCGCATTACTAACGGCGCTGCTGGTGCTATTGTTTGGCCGGCATAAAATACATCTAAGTATCGGCTGGAAAGATATCCTGGCTATTTTACCGTTAGCGCTTTTTTACCCCATCCTTTTCTTTATATTCCAGACCTTCGGCCTGGCCGGAACCGGTTCCTCCGAAGCCGGCATCATCCAAGCGTTTGCACCGATTTTTACTTTCTTCCTGGCTACTTTTTTTCTTAAAGAAACAGCCAGCTTAAAGCAAAAAATATTTGTATTACTTTCCGTAGCCGGGGTTATTTTTATTTTTGTTATGCAGGGCGTGCAATTATCAAACTACAGCTTTACAGGCTGGCTGCTGATTTTATTATCCACTTTATCCACTGCGGTATACAGCGTAATGGCTCGCCGTCTGACTACTAAGTATCCGGTGTTTACCTTAACTTTGATCATGACCCTGTTCGGTTTTATCACCTTTGCCCTGCTCGCCCTAGGCAGCCATTTAATAGCCGGAACTGTAAAAGAATTGTTTACCTCGTTGGTTAATCCTAATTTACTGTTGACAGTTTTATATTTGGGCGTGTTGTCTTCTTTTTTAAGTTCTTTTCTCACTAATTATACTTTATCGCAATTAGAAGCTTTTCGCATGAGTATTTTCAGCAACTTAGCCACTGTGATCACTATTATGGCCGGGATTGTTTTTTTGCACGAAACTCTCTTCTGGTACCACCTGGCAGGGACTTTATTGATCCTGGCCGGAGTATTGGGCAGTAATTATTATGCCTCGAAATGATTAGTTGCTTACTGATAGCAGTCGTATGCCGCGCCTAAAATACTTAATACCTCTTCTTTGTCCAGGGGCACAGGCAGAAACGTAAAGGTTGCGTCGCTCATCACCAGATCAACCAGCCTCAAAACATCTTC
>WQUS01000178.1 GCA_009781965.1 Bacillota bacterium
ATCCACGTGTTGTCTTTGACACAGCTGCCGGCCCGGGCGCCGTCCCGGCAGTCCTGGTTAACCATGATTTCCGCCAGTGAGGCCAGTTGGTGATCGTTTATGGGCTTTTGCTGCAGCAGCAGTTTGAAACCGTTATATTCCTTGGGGTTATGGGAAGCGGTAACCATGATTCCCAGGTCCTGGCCGGTCTGGTGGCTGGCGTAATAGAAAATAGGCGTGGTGACAATGCCGATATCGGTCACCGCGTATCCGGCTTTGACCAAGCCTGCGCCAAGGGCCTGTTTCAACTCGGGCGTGCTTAGCCGGACGTCTCCCGCCACCAGCGCGGTTTGTCCCCGAGCCAATTGGCCCGCCGCCCGGCCCAGGTTATAAGCGTCCCGTTCGGTTAAATCCCGGTTGTAAACGCCTCTGATGTCGCAAGCTTTAAAGATGCCCATCTTTAGCGCCCCAGGTTAATATTTTGGCTGCTTCTTCCGGCGTCAGACCCAGTAAACTTTCATAATCGCTGATTCTGCCCACATCCCACCAGGCATAATCCTGTACGTAACCGTAAATGGGCTCCGCCGCGGCTAAAAGCTTGGGAAAAACATCGGCGGGCAGATCCACTTCCTTTTCCTCGGGAGCAAAGGAGTGAATATAAGGGAAGATCCGGCTGTCCAATACATAAGCCCCCGTGCTGACCGGCAGGTTCAGGTTTGCTTTTTCGTGAAACCGCACCACCCGGTGCCGCCGATCTATCTCCGCCGTGCCAACCTCTAAAGGGTAGCGGGTGGAAAAGGCCACCGACACGGGTCCCCGGTGCTGGCGGTGGAAGTCAAGCAGCTCCAGGTAATGCAAGTGGCAAAGGGTATCCCCCGGTACGACCAGGAAAGGCTCCGCCCGGTCCCGGCAGCGGAGCAAGTCTTGGGCCCGCCAGATTTCTCCGGCTTTGCCGGCGGGATGGGGCCCGGAACAGTAATTAATGCGCACTCCCCAGCGCTCGCCCCGGCTAAAATAATTTTTGATCTGTTCGCCCAGGTAACTGACCGCGACCACAAAGTCTTTGATGCCGCAGGCGATGAGCGGCAGCATGACCCACTCCATCAGCGGCCGGCCATGTAGCGGGAGCATCGGTTTAGGCAGGTAATTGGTAATGGGCCGCAGTCTGGTTCCTTTACCGGGGGATAAAATCAACGCTTGCAAAGGTTATTCCCCTATTCCCCGAGCAGTGCTTCAATCATGGCGGCGGCTGCCGGCGGACCGCCATATTGGTCCCCGATGGCTTTGAGCCGCTGCGCGTTGGCTTTAAACTCGCTGTCGGACAATATTTTTCTAATTGCCTCGGCCAGGCCGGCGGCGGACAAATCTTGTTTATCCAGCATAATACCGGCTTTGTTTTGCGCTAATACGGCCCCGTTGTCTTCCTGCTCCGCCATGGAAGGCACCACTACCGCCGGCGTGCCGCAAGCGATACAGGTCATCAAGGTAGAAGAGCCGCCGTGGAAGACGGTAACGTCACTGGCTTTAACTAACTCTGTGCCGGGAACAAAACCGCGCACCAGCACATTCTCCGGCAGATTACCGTCGGTTAACCGGTCCGGGGCCAGGGCCAGCCCGGTAGCGATGAGTCCTTGCACTTCAGGCAATTGGCGGAACATATCCAGCACTAAGCGCAAAAAACTTTCCCCAATTAGCGGCGTGCCGCCGCCAATGGTGACATAAACCAGCGGCCGCTCTTGAGTGCCGGCATGGCGCTGTTTGAGCTCCGCTTGTTCGGGCAATTGTTCCGGCTGTTCCGCCAACAGGGGGCCGGTAAAACGGATTTTATCCTTTAGCCCGGTCCATTGCTCGGCGTCGGCGGCGAACTCATCGCCGCCCAGTTCGGGCATGCCTTCCATGAGCAGCAGATTGGCGGCCATAATTACTTGCCCGATGTGTTTTTTGATTGGTTCGGTCATCCGCCGGGTAAATAATTCGACGGTTTTTTCCCCGTGGGGCTGCAGAAAAATAAAAACGTTAGGCAGGCCCAGGGTTTTCGCCGTCAAAGGGCCGGTTAAATTCCCGCTGAGCAGCACATCAGGCTTCTCGGCGACGATCACTGATTTTTCTTCTTCGGAGATGTGTTTAATTACTTCTTTGACGTAAGACATGATTTCTTCCCGGTGGCCTTCATATTCCGCCAGATTGTTAAAACTAATATTAATTTTCGGCAGTGGGGAGGCCTCAATGACTTCCAGTTGATGATTTTTGACCACATCACTGATCTTGTCTCCGGCCAGAAACTTTACCTCATGTCCCTTGTGCCGGAGAGCTTTGGCTACCGCGATGACGCGCATGACTTGGCCCAGGGCCGAGGTTCCGCTCATCTGAGCCATACATAAAACTTTCATTGGCCATCTCCTTCTATTTCATGCACGATGAAGTGTTTATTGATTAAAAAATCATCCAACAGGGTGTGCAGGTAGTCCCGGTAATGGCTGCCAATCACGCCGCGTATTTCCGGCTGCGGGGGAAAGGCGTTGGTCTCCGGAAAGGTGGCTTTTAAAGAACCCAGCGTATTGCCCATAATAGTCGCGAACAGCGAGTTGTGAAACATTTTGGCGTAGGTGTAGATAAAACCTGCGGAAGAAGCGTCCCCGCAGCCGGTGGTGTCGATGACCCGGCCCATCCCAGTAACCACCGGGACCTCGGCCCAAAAGACCCGGTTCTGCCGGCGCCAGGCAATTAAGGAGGATTGCCCGCCAAAGGTAATCCAGCATGACTGCAAGCCTGTTTGGACCAGGCCGGCGGCAAAGTGCACATAACTCTCCCGCTCTTTTAAGGGCTGGCCGGCTACCCAGGAAGCTTCATTGGCGTTCATTTTTATGATATCAAGGCAGCTGAGCCATGCTTCGGCCGTGGGCCAGGTTTTGCGATAGCGTTCCTGCCGCTGATTGACGCCGGTCACTAGCCCGTGGGCGTCAAGAAAGAGCGCGGCTTTGGAGGTCTTTCTCAATTCCGTTATACATTCCAGCGGGATGTCCGTTTCATTTAAGGGCAGACACAGTATCGCGCTGCAGCCGGCCAGCAAACTCATTTCTGGTTTGGTCAGGGGCGTCATAACGCTGATTTGCAGGCTTTGACGGTTATATTCGTTTTGGTAAGTCAGCTTGATTTCGGTCATGCCCCGGTCCACTTGGAGTAAGCCGGACAGGTCCACATTGGGGTGAGTCAGCAGGGATATAATTTCATCCGCATTGGTTTTCGAGATGTGAGACAGGCAAACCACCCGGTCTTCGGTGCCTTCCAAAAGCTTGGCCAAAGCGGAAACGCTATAGGCCACGGCTCCGTATTTGGTGATCTGTTCACCTGTGTCCAAGGTAATCTGATCTTTGGAAATGGGCCCCATAATTCCAAACAGCACATTTTTCACGCCCTTTTACGGTGGCCTTTGGCTAACGGTTTTATCATGCTCTTAAACAAATGTTGCTATACCGGATAGCTTGGCGGTTATCGTAAATGGGCGATAAGGTGCGTTAAACTCATTTACCGGGGCTGGGGGCGGTTTGAATCATGGTTAATGGCAGCGCAGGTTGAAACTCAATGTTTTGGGAGAGCGTTTTTTGGACGGGACAGTTCAGCGCTTCAAAAATGACCGCTTCTTTTGCCGCCGTGTCAATATCACCAATGATTTCGATGTGGTGCAGAAATATTGTTCTGCCGGCCAGGTCTCTGTTTAAGTCGACGGTAGTGATTACCCGTTCATATTTTAAAGCCTTTTTTTCTAAGATCATGCACACGTTGATGTTCAGACAGGAAGCATAGCCGGCGCATATCAAATCGTGGGGTCTGAAATAATCGCCGCTGCCGCCTTTATCTTTGGTGACGTCAGCAGTTATCTTTGCCGTCCCATTGGATAATTGAACGCAATATTTGTGCTCTTCGCTTTCCGCAATGATCATAACCCGGCCCCTTTCAAATTTTCCTTGTTCTATGGCTCACCTTACCACAAAAGCAGAGATTTTAAAAGAAAGAATGATCTTAAATTTTTGCCCTGGGGTTGACAAAAATGGCGCCATGGTTAATAGTGTTAATCATTAACTGTAATATTCGTATTATTTGTTATTCGTGCTATAAAAGAGGGGCCCGGCTTGACCCGGATAATCAGCAGCGTGGGAGCGATTGCAAATGACCTTGTACGAGACGATTTTTGTGCGGAGGCAAGTAAGAAAATATGATCCTTTGTTGGAGCGGCAAATACCGGAGGAGATTCTTAAATATGTTTTAGAAACCAGGCAATTTGCCGGCCAGCAGGCTAAGTTTACGCTCGCTTCCGCTGAGGACGTAAGCGGCGGTCCGGCAGCGCCCTATTATCTGTTAAGCTATTGCGACGCCAATAGTGCGGCTTATGCCAACGTAGGCTATGTAATACAAAAAGCGAATTTATATCTGCAAAGCATTGGCCTTGGCGGCGGCTGGTTCAATGGCCCGAAGCCCAAGAGCGACAGCGAAAATTTCTGTATTGCCTTTGCCTTTGGCGGCACTGATGTGCCAGTCAGGAAGGGGCCTGAAGAATTCAAACGGCTGCCGATGGGGGAAATCAGCCGGAGCGATAACTCTGTCGTCAGGGCGGTGCGCTTGGCTCCCTCCGCTTTGAACTCACAGCCCTGGTATTTGACCTTTGAAGAGGGGAAAGTTGTTATAAAATATTTGGGGCGTGGCCTGATGCGCATGATGCTGCGCAATAAGCTGAACAAGATTGATCTTGGCATCGCGGCCCGCCATGCCGTGTTAGCGTTAGAACAGGAAGGGAAAAAAGTAACCGGCATTATGCCCCGGGAAACAGGGAAAGAGTTTGCAATAGAGATTTGTTATAGTAAATAGCCATTATTGCCACTATTGTTTAGTTATCTTAAAATCCCAAAAGTCTGATAATAAGCACACGAATCAATTGAGCTTGCCTACACCCAGTTTTTCGAGGAAGAGTTTGTCGCGCTTGGTGATTTCTGTCGTCCAT
>WQUS01000179.1 GCA_009781965.1 Bacillota bacterium
CGTCACACATTTTTCTTTCAAAAATGTGTGACGTGCTTGGAATGCAACAAAATGCTATTCTGACTAGTGCCTTGGGAACTAGTGTTGGTCATTAAAGTAGTAGCCCACGCCGCGTTTGGTGAGGATATACCGGGGTGTTTCGGCATTTTCCTCCAGCTTGGAACGCAGCCGCCGGATGGTGACGTCCACCGTGCGCACATCGCCGTAGTATTCATAGCCCCATACCTTTTCCAGCAGAGTCTCGCGCGAAAACACCTGGCTGTGCTGCAACGCCAGAAATTTCAGCAGCTCAAATTCTCTTTTGGTCAGTTCGATCGACTCACCGCCGCGCTTAACCTCGTACAGGTTAAAGTCCAGCACAATGTCACCCTGCGCAAGGGTGTCCTGTTCCGTGTCGGTGGCGGGCGCGTCCTTTTTGCGCAGGTTTGCCTTCACTCGCGCCATCAGCTCCCGCGTACCAAAGGGTTTTGTGACATAATCGTCCGCGCCCAGCTCAAAGCCCAATACCTTATCGATTTCTTCTGCGCGGGCTGTTAACATGATGATGGGTACCTGTGATTTTTCCCTGATTTTGCGGCATACGTCAAACCCATCCAGCTTGGGCATCATAATATCCAGTATGACGAGCTCCGGGTTTTCCGTCAACGCCATGTGGAGGCCCTTTTCCCCGTCGTAGGCGCAGATTACGTCATATCCTTCTTTGTTTAAGTTGAAAGCGACGATATCCACAATGTTTTTTTCATCGTCAACAACCAATATTTTCCTACTCATGGCCAATCCTCCATCCTAGTGAATGTCAAGGCTTATAATTGGGAAGTTCTCCTTGTTCTCGCTATGGGCCGGACATGATTTGAAAAAATCCGGCTTTTTCCTGCCTATTATAGACAATTCTACCGATTTTGTCTACGGGCATTGAATTGTTTAACAGGATAAACGCATGAAGCGTTTGTCTTGCCGCAAAAGCCTCATACTACTTCGCAGTTTAAAAGCAGATACATTTGCGAGAGGTTTTCGCGTGTGGCGAGGCGCAACGAGCGCCGCGTACCAAGGGTACGCAAGCGAGAAGCGCCGAAACCACGCACGAAAAGCGCTGCAAAGTCGTGTTGTCTGCTTTTTTTTAACAAGAAATAGTATCAGCTGGTTTCGACGGCTTCAAGGTTTTGCAAGTTGTATTTCGGAAGGGGTGGTGTGTTCCATCGCTACACTCGAAACTTTCACTTCTTTGCATTTTACCGGGAATGAGTCCCGGGTTAAATGACTAAAGTCTGCAGCGCTCAGACCTACAATTTTGTGTTGCTATAATTCCTGCGATTGTTGTGTTAAATTCTGCCTGAATGAGAATCGTCATATTAAACTGACCACTTTTAAAATCTGATATAGGCTTCGATTTTGAACCAGCAGCCCCCGCCAGAGCAACGCTCCGCCGGGGCTGGTGATTTTCGACGCATCATAGGTTCCGTTGGCTGTTTTATATCTAAAAATTGCCGCCAACGTGTCTGTGATGCTTCTTTCTCGCTGAGAATAATCAGCGCTTACCGAATTGTTGATATGGAGTGATATTGTTTGATAATTGCGATTTGGATATTATTATACAGGAAGATGATACTCCAGAATTGCATTATGTATGACATAGATATTAATTTTAAAAGCGAACATATTTCTTAATTCGGTTTCATTAAGATATGGACAATCTTAATGATCTCGTCAAGTCCGGGCAATGCAATTAAGGGATAATATTGTCTGCTTTCAAAATTTAATATAGATATTATAAAAAAAGGAGAATACATATGCCATCAAGTGTAAGTACAAATGGGAAAACTTTCATAAAGAATGAAGAAGGATATAGGCTTACTGTGTATTACGATATCAATAATCACTTAACGGTTGGTTATGGTCATAAAGTTCTTCCGGCTGATAACCTGAAGCTAAATGACACAATTACCATCGCGCAAGCAGATCAATTTTTTGAAAATGATGTAAAAACGGTTGCCGAAGACCCAATTAACAAATTAGCAAATGTTTCAAAAATGAATCAAACCCAATACGATGCTGTAGCGTCACTGGTTTACAATGGCGGAGCAAGCGGCGTTTTAGGTTCATCTGACATGATAGCGCTGCTTGGCTATGAACTTACTTATTTGCCAAGCTATCCGTCAGGTACTCCACAATCTGTTATAGATGCATTGTATAAAATGGTTGGGGAAGCTTTTAGATATGGAGGATCAGCACTTTACGCTAGGCGTAATCGGGAAGCGGATATGTTTTGTAGCAATAAATGGTATGGCCACACAAAAATAGTGTAATATTTCACTTTATTGTTTACTTAAAGAGGGATGGAAAACCGTTCCTCTTTAAGTAATTTTAAGTACTAAAAATCACGTTCTTTTACTAATTCAAAGAACGATGATTCCATTAAAAAAATTAGTTTTTCATCATTGACTACAATAAACGTAAAACAAAATGTGCCAGGGTTAAATAATATCCTTATTCTGTCACTTGATTTTATCCCCCATTCCTGCACCCCCTCGTCAATGTCAATCCTATTTGAAGTCAAAAAAAAGTAAGGATCATTATAAATTGCATAAAAAAAATATTCAGGATTATCTTCTTTTTTTTGATATCTTTCATAATTGATAAGACCCATTGTAGATAATTTATCCTTTGTAATGATAATTTCGTCCCCTATTATTTTTTGACCCGTTGGATATTCAGTTTTATCGTCCTCGCGAATGTAGGTGAATCCCAGTAATTTATCAACCTTCCATGTTCCAAACAGGAATTGTTCATCCTTTTTATTTAAAGGGAATTCACCATAAATAACAGGATTCCTATTTGATTTTATAATAAAGATGGCAAACATTATGATTGCCACAAGAACAACGCAAACCGGTAAAATAATAAAAAGCCGCTTTTTCTTCATTATTACACCCCCATAAAATAATATCCAACCATCTCTTTATTATTGATATCATTAAATAGAACCCGTGCGATCATAGTTTTGATCCGTTCTGAGCTGCCTGTTCAGCATAGGCTAAATCCCAAGTTTTGTCAATCAAAACAAGATAGCCCGCCACGACATGACCTGCCACGACAAACACATGAAGCTAATATTGCACTAAATTAATGATCTTTTGTACAATGTTTCATAACATGTGTTTGTTGTGGATAGCCCACAATTGTTTAACAAATGATTCATGTTTTTGTTGTGAATTGTTTACGATAGTATACAAAGCAATTGGAATTTGATAAAATGAAGTGCAGCCAGTGGGTATACCACCCATTGAATCGTGTATGGAGTCAGGAGAGAGTCATGTACGAATTATTGACACAGGAAGGCCGCGCTAAACGCGGCGTGCTTCATACGCCCCACGGCGTAATACAAACCCCCGTTTTTATGAATGTGGCCACCGCCGCCGCCATAAAGGGCGCTGTATCTTCTATGGATTTACGGGAAATCAAATGCCAGGTGGCGTTGGCCAATACGTATCATCTGCACCTGCGGCCAGGCGATGGCGTTGTAAGGCAATTGGGCGGGCTGCAACGGTTTATGAATTGGGACAGGCCTACGCTGACCGACTCCGGCGGATACCAGGTGTTTTCGCTGAACGCGCTGCGCAAGATCAAGGAAGAAGGCGTGTACTTCGCTTCCCATATTGACGGGCGCAAAATATTTATGGGGCCTGAAGAGAGTATGCAAATCCAGTCCAATTTGGGCTCTACCATTGCCATGGCCTTTGACGAGTGCGCCCCTTACCCCTCGGAAAGAGGATACATGCAGGATTCCGTTGCGCGGACGACGCGCTGGCTGGAGCGCTGCCAAACGGCGCTGGCCGGCTGTAACCGGCAGGAGGGCGCCGTGAACCCCGGCCAGCTTCTTTTCGGTATCAACCAGGGCGGTACTTATGAAGATATTCGGATTGAGCACGCCAAACGCATTGCGGACATGGACTTGCCGGGGTATGCCATCGGCGGGCTGGCGGTAGGGGAACCCCACGCCGAAATGTACCGGATTTTGGAGGAAGTGGTGCCGCATTTGCCGCTGGGCAAGCCCACGTATTTAATGGGGGTGGGCACGCCGGAGAACATACTGGAAGCTGTCGAGCGCGGCATCGATTTTTTTGACTGCGTGCTGCCGGCCCGAAACGGACGGCATGGCAACCTGTATACCAGCCGGGGCAAATTGAACCTGATGAACGCCAAATATGAGCTGGACGACCGGCCCGTGGACGAAGGCTGCGCCTGCCCGGCCTGCCGGCACTATTCCAGGGCCTACATCCGGCATTTGTTTAAAGCCAAAGAAATGTTGGCAATGCGCCTGAGCGTACTGCACAACCTGTATTTTTTCAATACGATGATGGAGGAAATGCGGACGGCGCTTCTAAAGAACGAGTTTGCCGCGTATAAGAAGCAAAAGCTGGCGGGCTTCCAGGCGGAAGGGGCAATTTAAGCGGTGTATGGTATTTTGTCCTCAAAAAGAAAGGGTACTGAAAACTCTATTTTAGTATACAAGGTGAAATATGAAAAAACAATTATTGATTTGCGGCATAATAGTGCTGATGATATCATCGGCTTGTGGAGGTGGCAATCCTGTGGCAACAAACAGTGATCATAACGCAAGTGAGTTAAGTTCATTGCAAGCAACTTCGACCGCCGATACTGTAAGCCCGAGTGAACGCGTTGAAACGCCGCCCACGCCTGAGATTACGAGCCACCCGAATGATACCGTAGAAAATACGGAAAACAATCTAAATAACGCAGCTGTTTCTCCTAGTGCTGATATTTCTCAAACCAATATCCCCAGCGAGACTGAGACGGGAGTTGATTACTCTCTTATACCAACCAATACATCGGAACCATTTATAGGACACATGAGTTTAGATAGTGATACTGAAAATTTCTTCTATGGAACCTGGAAAGTTGAGAAGCTTTTAGGATTTGCGAATTCATGGAATGACGGTTCTGAATATC
>WQUS01000180.1 GCA_009781965.1 Bacillota bacterium
TAACTAACCGCTTACGGTTTTTTGTAGCCGCGCTTTCACAACCCTAATCCCAGTAAATGGAGCTAATTTTGGAGGCCTAATTTGGTAATGAACAATACTATCTGGACAAAAGATTTTATTGTTACCACCGTAGCCAATTTCCTTATTTATTTGGTTTATTATTTCCTCATCGCGATCATCGCGATGCACGCGATCCAGGTATTTCATACCACAGAAAGCAATGCGGGACTGGCGACAGGGCTGTTTATTTTAGGCGGACTTGCCGCAAGGCTTATATCCGGCCGGATCATCCAAAATGTTGGCCATAAGAAAATGCTTATTGTAGGCCTGGTGATTTACTTGCTCACATCGCTTTTATACTTCCTAGCTTCCAATTTGGCTGCTTTACTCATTGTCCGTTTCCTGCACGGCTACGGATTCGGCATGTGCGCGACCGCAACCGGAACCATTGCGGCAGAGTTGCTTCCACCCCATCGCAGAGGCGAAGGAATCGCCTATTACGGGCTCAGCATTACGCTCGCGGCCGCCCTCGGACCATTCGCGGGAGTTTATCTGAATCAGCACAGTTCCTTCAACGTAATATTAATGTGCTGCTCCAGTTTAACCGTCCTGTGCCTGATCGTCTCACTATTTGTAAAACTGCCTGGTTTCAAGAAAAATATGGCGCCGGAAACAGTCAAAAACGCCCCGGCCCTAAAACCCAAAGCGTCCATACACGATTTTATTGAGAAGCGAGCCCTGCCGATTTCCATTGTCACACTTTTTATTTTGTTTGCTTACTCCAGCATTATCGCTTTCATGACTAACTTCGCCCAATCCACGGGAATAAGCAGCCTTGTATCGGCAAGCAGCGTATTTTTTCTGGTCTACGCTTTGTTTGTTCTGTTATCCAGGCCGATTACGGGACGCCTGTTTGACAAATACGGCGAGAACTTATTGATTTACCCGTCTATCGTTCTGTTTACAGTGGGCCTATTGCTGCTCGGCTTCGCCGCAAGCGGGTTTGTGATGCTCTGCTCCGCCGCGCTCATCGGATTCGGCTACGGGACATTCTTCTCCAGCGCCAACGCCGTCGCTATTAAAGTTTCCCCCAAAGGCCGTATCCACCTGGCCACGTCCACATATTTTTCATTTGTGGATCTCGGCGCCGGCATCGGCCCCTTTGTTTTGGGCATAATCGTTATGGCCACCGGTTTCCGCGAACTGTATGTGATCATGGCCGGGTTGGTGCTGTGTTGCCTCGTGCCCTATTATTTTCTGCACGGAAGGTACGCTAAAAGGCCTGCTCCCGCAACCCCAGTAATATCTCGATAATATCTCGAAACTAAAGGGCTATTAGTGCGGTTGGCCGGCGGCCTAAAAAAATATTAAATTATAGGAGGTAATCGCAATGAATGTAAGGGAAGCGTTATACGCCCGACACTCAACGAGGAAATTTCTCTCCACACCGGTTGAAAAAGAAAAGCTGACCGCTGTGTTAGAGGCGGCGTCCCGCACGCCTTCATGGGCCAATACCCAGCCCTGGGAAGTATTCGTAGCCACAGGCAACACGTTGGATAGAATCCGGGCTGGCTATCAAAATAAGTACGCGGAAAAAGTGCCGGTCGCCCCCGAAACACCCCGGCCCACTAAATGGAGCGACGCCGCCCAAAAACGGCAGCAGCTGCTGCACCCCGGAATAGTGCGGGACTGCGGGGAAGCCGCCAAACAGTTCGGCGCTCTTAACCAAGCGATGTTCCACGCACCGGCGGTCATTTACATTGCCATGGATAGAGTTTTATCCGAGTGGTCACTCTACGATATCGGCGCCTATGCTCAGAGTATTATGCTTGCGGCGGTTGAACAAGGACTGGCCACCATACCAGCGATTACCCTGATGTTTTATCCCGACGTGCTCAGACGGGAATTGAAAATTCCCGATCACTTAAAACTGACCATCGGAATCGCCATCGGGTACGCCGACAATGAACATGGCGTCAACAAATTCATCAGCGAGAGGAGCCCGCTTGAGGAAGTTGTGCATTTCTTCGATTGATACGGTTGATAAGATTGATAAGGTTGATCCGGTTGGCCAGAGGACAATATACCGCCGGGGTCACAACTAGTCATGATTTCCCAATTCGCCAATAAACTTTACCACCTCAACATAAACATCCTCCGCCATAGCAGTTGCAAAAAACTGGTGCCCGCCGGCAGCATACTTTTTTAAAAATTTTGCACCGGCAACATTTCTGTAAATATAATCGGCGCTTTTAGGTTTAACCGTATCGTCGTCAATTGTTTGAATAATCAGTACCGGGCAGTTGATCTTGCTAAACAGCGGTTTTGTTTGGCGCACTATTTTTCGAAACTCCAACAGCGCCGGCAGGGGATGAGGGTTGCTGTCGGTAAAGTATTTTCTAAAATAGGTTTTAAAATCGCCGGTTAGGTTTTTGACAATCCGCGCTATATTCCAGTAATAAATGGGGGTATTAATAAACACCAGCTTTTGCACCGCTATCTTCCGGTATAAATTGACCGTGATAACTCCGCCCATCGAAAACCCGACAATAATGATTGGACCACAACTTTTTTCCAGATCCGCCGCGGCTTCCTCGGCGGATCTGATCCAATCGGTATATTTCGATTGGGCAAAATCTTGCCTGGTCGATTCATGGCCGGCCAATACCGGCAGCGAAACCTTAAAGCCACATTTTTCGAGATGACTTTTCAGCGGCAGCAGCTCGTCACGCGATCCTGAAAAGCCATGGATTAATAATACTCCGGTCGCCATATGCTCCTGATTCCACCAATCTGCCAGATCATTCTTCGCTAATACAATGCGCAAACCACCGGCCTGATTTGACGGATTAGCCGGATCAACATGATACCTTGTCGGGATTATAGCCTTTTCTTTTGCTATTCTAGCAATTTTGCGGCTTTATTTCAATGAACCGTATGATGAACCGTATATTTCTTTTGATTGCATAGACATTGCTTCTACGGTATTTCTACGATATTATTGATACTAATCGTTATGGCGAACGTGCTAATATTTCTCATTGTGCATAAAGGAGTGGGCATATGATTACAGGCGAGCTTAAAAATAAAGTGGACAAGTTGTGGGAGATGTTCTGGACGGGTGGTCTCACCAACCCGCTGGACGTTATCGAGCAGATTACATATCTCATGTTTATCCGTGACCTGGACCAAACCGACAATGTCCGGCAAAGGGAAAGCACCATGCTGGGCATTCCGCACACCAGCATCTTTGCGGGTAAGGAACATCTGAAGTGGTCCGTCTTGCGGGACAAGCCTGCCGAAACGATGTATCAGACCATGTCGGCCGAGGTTTTCCCTTTTATTAAACAACTGAACGGGGACAGCGGCACTTACGCTAAATACATGGCCGACGCGATCTTCAAAGTGCCTACGCCCCAGCTTTTAGAAAAAATCGTCACTTCTCTGGATGATCTGTACGCCTTCATTGAGCAGCTGCCGGACAAAAAAGACGCCCGGGGCGATCTGTACGAATACATGCTTTCCAAATTGTCCACGGCCGGTACCAACGGCCAGTTCCGCACCCCCCGGCACATCATTCGCATGATGGTGGACCTGTTGGATTTACAGCCGGGGGATATTATCTGCGAAATAATCACGTCGAGATTGATACAATTTAACGATTATCTTCTTCGGCGGTCAAGGTGGGTGCATCGACCTCTCGGCTGGGTGCAAAACTCGTCAAGATGGGTGCATTTCAGATTTAGGGGTGTGCAAGCCGTGTAACGAAACCCACAAGAGCGATTATATCGCAACTGTGGGTTTTCTTGACTATTCATTTTCAGTATTTCTATGCTTTTCGGTCATTCGTTTTTCAAAGTCGCTCCCGTCCTCATCGTCATCTATAAAATCAATATCATCCTCTGATAATCCAATACCTTCTAATTGGTGAAAATATGAAAAGGGGTCGTTATCTCCGACAAAGGATTCACAGTACGACAATGTCTCAGACAAATCGTTACCGAACGAATCGCGGGTAAAGTGTTTAGCAATGACACGCATAATTGCAACGACCATTTCTTGCCGGAACAATACACGTTTTTCAGGTGGGAGTGTTTTGAATAGTTCTATAGAGATATCGTTCATTGTCAGTATATTTTCAAAGTATGTTGTATAGCCGATATCACTCTTAGCCTTTAGCAGGTATGGATATTTTTCAGGTTTAATAAACGAGCGAGAAAGAGAACGCAAAAAAGCGTCTTCGATTTTATCTGCTTTTGCATCATATACGCCCGATAGATAGTCAGGATGAACATCAAGGTATTTCGCAATTTTATCAAGTAATTCTGGAGGCATCTCACCACTATCTAAACAACGTCGTATTGTTTTTTCTGTTCGCTCAATTTCCTCATATGCTTCACCAAGTTTCCTAATACTGCAATTCCTTAATCTAAGAACCTCCATAAAACGGTCTTTATTTATGGGTGTTTTTCGAGCCGTTTTGTTTCCCATCCTTGATTCCTCCCAACTTGCGGACATAATTCCTAAAAACGCCGCAGTCTGTACTATTGACAGTGCGGACATTAATGTCTATACTAATTATATCAGGTGCGGTCATAAATGTCCAACATAATTAATCAGGAAAATGGAGGTATCTCAGCATGAGAAAAAGTAATGAAGAAAAAGGGCTACTCGCTAAATTGGCAGACGGTATATTAGATGGCATGGTTGGTGATGAAAGAGTTTACAATGGGTACAAAAATGTGTACTGCGGTAAATATATCAAAGACGGTGAGCCAGTTTCATACAGAGAGGGAGAGTCGAGTCGTTTTTTCAATGGAAAGGAAAATGAACGAATTTTGGGGAAAAGAACCGAAGAACATTATGATACAGATGAAAGGAAACTTGAATTCCTTCAAAAATATGGATGGCTTACTGATGATGAAGATGCACGAGCCTATAGCGCTAAATACAAGCCCCAA
>WQUS01000181.1 GCA_009781965.1 Bacillota bacterium
CAAGCCGCCCACCGTGTTCAGAAAACCGGCTTTAAAACCCCGCCAGGCTGAAGATACAATAATGACTGCCAGAATCCAGTCCAGCCAATTCATATTATACGCTCCCTTACTCCTTAAGATTCTTGACACTCCTTTAGATGCTTAACAAGATGCTTAACGCTCCTTAGATGCTTAACACTCCAGATGCTTGTGTTCGAGTTTTCTATTGTTTGGGGCATTAATCCTGCTTCCGCCGCTAGGATTTGATCTTTTTTATCCAGAGCATCAAAAGCCTCAAGATTTTTACTATCAAGGATTTTGGGCCCCCGAATTTTGCTCCCCAAAATTTTATTAATGGCCCCAAGGAATGGATAAACAGCAGCAACAGCAGGGCCAGTCCGGCATAGCCAAACAGCGGGTAGATGGCGCCTACCAGCCGGTCAAAGTCCTGTCCGCCCAAGGGCAGAACCAATAAGGCGCAGATCCCCCCGGCCAGCTTGTACTTTGTGCTGCCCACCGGGGCAAAACGGGCCGCCAGACCATGGGCGTTGGCTACGGCGGTGGTTAAGATGGCCAGCCAGATTAATAGGGCCACCGGAATGCGCAGCACGGGCGAAACCTGGCCGGCCATAAAAAGCAGCGGGACCTGGTAGGAGGCAATAGCGGGATAAAGCTTTCCCTGCGCCAGCACTACCATCCCGGCGGCCAGGCCCAGCCCCAGGCCGCCTAAGGCGCCGCCAACCAGCCCTTTACCGGCGCTCACCCGGTTGCCGAGGGTACTAAGCACCGCCAGTACCAGAATCATATTGTAGGAAACATATAATATACCGGACAGGTACCAGTTGCCGGTGGAAATACCGGCCGTGCCGGGGATCTCCCCTGCCGGCCCGGACCCGGGGTGGCAAAATAATAACACTAACCAGGAGATCAACAAAATGACGGCAATTTTCAGCGGCACCAGGATAAAGTTAATCCTGATTACTCCGGCCATGCCCCCGCTCAGCACCAAAACAACCAGGCCTAATAATAAAAGCACCCCCGGCCAGGCGGCGATGCCCAGATACTCGCTGAAAACCGCCCCGCTGCCCGACAGCATCACGCCCAGACCGGCCAGCAGCATGGCCATGCTTAACCAATCAAAGACTTTAGCCTGCCAGGGCCCGGTTAAACGGTTAATCAGCTGCAGGTAATTAGCGGTCCTGTACTTGACTGACAGAAACAAGACGGCCGCGCCCAGGTAAATCAGCAGTCCGGTTGCCAGCCCTGCCGCCCATAATCCTTTAGATCCGTAAACAGCAAAAAACCGCATCAGTTCCTGTCCGGAAGCAAATCCGGCTCCGATAACCGCCCCGATATACAAGGCTACAATTTTAAAGACAGATATGTCGCGCTCGTTTTCCGGCATAAACACCCCTCTAAAAGAGTATTTATATTTATCATATTCGTTGATTATTTATTTAAGCCATGGAATATTTAAGGGCCGGAGAGGACATAAATATATTAATAAACAGATTAGCAGTATGTTTTGATGTTTTAGGGGTGAGCGTTGATGAACATTGTTGGCAGAACCGTTAGAGAGGAAAATAGCGGCGGGCGCAGTGACAGTAAAAAATACCGCATCCATGTGCAGGACCCGCCGGCTGCGGAAAAGATTAGCCAGGCGCTGCAGGAAAAACTGGCCGCCTTATCTGGTCGGGATATCGACGGCGTGGTGCTGTTGTGCATCGGTACGGACAGATCTACCGGGGATTGTCTCGGTCCTTTGGTTGGCAGTCAGCTCAGTGCGTCAGAACAGGATTTTTTCACTGTTTACGGTACGCTGGAGCAGCCGGTGCATGCGGCCAACCTGGAGAGTTATCTGGATCTCATTAAGCAAACCTACCGCCATCCGCTAATCATAGCGGTGGACGCCTGTCTGGGCAGCACGGACAATATTGGTTATATTAATATCTGCGACGGTCCGCTGCGCCCCGGCGCGGGAGTAAACAAGTCCCTCCCGGCGGTCGGCGACATCTATATTACCGGTATTGTCAATGTGGGGGGCTTCATGGAGTATCTGGTGCTGCAAAATACCAGGCTTAATCTGGTAATGCAAATGTCCCGGCTGCTGGCGCAAGGTTTGTGCCAAACGGCGGCTGAATATAGCCGGCAAAGAACTGGTTACTGTTCAGTGTTGGTTAATACTCAATACTAAGGCAGGTAAAACAATTAACCGGAAGCGATTTCTCGGAAAGCATGAGCGCACGGTTAACTCGATGTTCGAGGTTCGATGTTCGAGACTATGCAGTGTTTGTTAGTACCCGTAGCCCAGGCCCGTAAAGCTATTAACCGGAAGCGATTTCTCGGAGAGTATGAGCGCGCGGTTAATAGCTTTACGGGCCGGCTCGATGCCGTACAGCAACGAGTGAACAACGACAAGAACTGCTCTTACATCAATTCTTACATCAAGATAGAAAACTTATCCGCGTAATAGGCCAGGATTATGACAATGAATATGGCGGGCAGCAAGTTGCCGATTTTGATTTTTGTAATTTCCAGCATGTTAACCGCCACGCCGATAATCAACAGGCCGCCGATGGAGGTTAACTGACTAACCACAAAGGGATTGAGAATACCCTTCAGGTAGGCCGCCAGCAGCGTGATGGCGCCCTGGTACAGCAGCACGGAAAGGCTGGAAAACAACACGCCGACGCCCATGGTGGAGGTGAAAAATACGGCGCTGATACCGTCCAGCATGGCTTTGGTATATAATGTGCCGGGGTTGCCGTTCAGCCCGTCTTCGATGGAACCGACTATGGCCATGGCGCCGACGCAATAAATCAAACTGGAAGCGACAAAGGCCTGGGCCACATTGCCTCCGCCGGCGCCCATCAGCCGTTCGATCAACAGGCCCACCTGTTCCAGCCGCCATTCAATTTTCAGCACTTCCCCGCAGATGGCGCCCAAGGTCAGGCTGATAATAATCACCATGATCTGGGTGCCCTGCAGAGCCATTTGGCCTCCCACCAGCAAAACCGCCAGGCCAAGACCTTGCATAACGGTTGTTTTTACGTTTTCCGGGATGCCTTTCTTCAAAAGTACACCGCAGGCGGCGCCCACGGCAATAGCCGCGGCGTTGGCGATAGTCCCTGTCATTGAGTATTCTCCATTTTGTTTCACGTGAAACATTTGCTTCTGCAACTGCTCAGGTTAGTTTATTCAGCAATGACTCCAGATCCGCCGCGTCTTTGTAGCTCAGCAGCAAAGCGCCGCTGCCATCCGACTTTTTCCTGATCTTGATGGACCGGCCTAACTGCCCGGACAGCTTTTTTTCCCATTCTTTTTGTTCCCAGCGCACCGCTTTTTTCCCCAGTTCTTCGGCATCAGGCTGTTCCAGATACTTGCGCACCATTTGCTCGGTTTCGCGCACCGTTGTTTTACCGTTCATGATCCGGGCGGCAAACTTCCGCTGCACCTCAGCCCCGGGCAGCGACAGCAAGGCCCGGGCGTGACCGGTGGTTAAACTGCCGCCGGCCAGTAACTCTTTGACTTCCTCCGGCAAGGCCAGCAGTCTAATCATGTTGGCGATGAAGGGCCGGCTTTTGCCTAACCGGACGGATAATTCCTCCTGGGTTAAATCATAATTATCCATCAGTTTTTTGTAAGCGCCGGCCTCGTCCACCGGATTGAGGTCCTCGCGCTGAATGTTTTCAATTAATGCCGCGGCCGAAGCTTCCAAATCATTGTAATTTTTAATGATGGCCGGCACATGCTCCAGGTTCAGCTTCTGATAAGCCAACCAGCGTCTTTCGCCGGCAATAATTTCATAACCTGTTTTTTTAGCCGGACGCACTACAATGGGCTGAATTAAACCGTGGGTTTTAATCGACTCCATCAATTCCGCCAGATTTTCTTCATCCACTTTTTGTCTGGGCTGGTTTGGATTGGGCACAATGTCGGCCAGCGGCAATTGCCTGAGTTTCTCGTTGAGGGTGTTTTCCTCGGCAAGATCGGCATTAGGAATTAAGGATGATAAACCGCGGCCCAGTCCTCTTTTGTTATTCAAGTCCCATCACCTCGCGCGCCAACGACTGATACATCTCAGCCCCACGGGAGCGTCTGTCGTAGAGCATCACCGGTTTTCCATGGCTGGGAGCCTCGCTAAGCCTGACATTTCGGGGGATAATGCTCTGGTAAACCTGATCGGGAAAATATTTTTTCACCTCGTCCACCACTTGAATAGCCAGGTTAACGCGCCCGTCAAACATTGTCAGGACCACCCCTTCCAGTTCCAGCTCCCGGTTGAGATCTTGTTTCACCAGCTTGATGGTATTCATAAGCTGCCCCAATCCTTCCAGGGCATAATACTCGCATTGTAAAGGCACCATCACCGAATCGGAGGCCACCATGGCGTTAATGGTCAGCAGACCCAGCGAAGGCGGACAGTCGATAATTATGTAGTCGTAATGCTCCTTCTCCTGCTTTAATACTTGCTTCAGGAGCCGTTCCCGGTTGACCATCCCCACCATTTCAATTTCCGCCCCGGCCAATTCAATGGAGGCGGGAATAAGATCCATTCTTTCCAATAGATCAACAATTTTAACCTGCTCCATTTGCGCTTCGCCAAGCAGCAAATCATATATACAACTGTCTAACGCATCTTTGTCGACGCCCAATCCGCTGGTGGCGTTGCCCTGGGGATCAAAATCCACCAGCAGCACCCGGCAGCCAAGAATAGAAAGCCAGGCGGACAGATTAACCGCCGTGGTTGTTTTACCCACTCCGCCTTTTTGGTTGGCGACGGCTATAATTTTCCCCACACTCTACACCCCTCGGCTGCCATTTTGATGATGACTCGATGGTTATTCAACGTTTGCCACCCGTTTTCCTGCCCTTTTTTTTTATAGCGGTTTTTTCTTCGGCATCCCCGGACGCCGCGGGTATTGGACGGGAGTCGCGGCCTTTTTGGTAATTACTACCAGTGTTCGGCGGGCGCC
>WQUS01000182.1 GCA_009781965.1 Bacillota bacterium
GTATGCGGGAAAACTGCACGTACGGTTCTGTGAGGGGCAGTAGGCAAGCCTTTCACGCAACAAATACCTTGAAAGGAGTGTCGAGACTGTCTACTCGACTTGGTACAATGAAAATCGCCGTAATAGACGGTCAGGGCGGCGGTATTGGCAAACATATCGTGGACAGGCTCAGGCGGGAACTGCCCGATGAGACGGAATTTCTGGCCTTGGGCACTAACGCGCTGGCTACTTCGGTAATGCTCCGTGCCGGAGCCAACGAAGGGGCGACAGGAGAAAACGCCGTGGTGTTTAATGCGCCCCGGGTGGATATTATTGCGGGACCGGTGGGGATTATGTTTCCCCACGCCATGTCCGGCGAACTGACTCCGGCCATGGCGGAAGCTGTTTCCGCCAGTCCGGCCCCGAAAGTGCTGCTTCCTTTGACCAGGGCGGGGATTCATATTATGGGCTTGAAGGCTGAACCCCTTCCCCACCTGGTGGACGAACTGGTGCAAAAGGTTAAGGAACTGGCGGGCGGTAAGTAACTTAAGTTACTTAAGTTACTAAGGGACGGCAGTAAGGACAGGAGGGCTTGCGATGGCCGGAAAAGTGATCCTGGTTACCGGCGGCGCGCGCAGCGGCAAAAGTGAAGTGGCTGAGCAGTTGGCGGCCGGTTTTACGGGGCCGGTAATTTATTTGGCCACCGCCGGGGTATGCGATGAGGAAATGAAGCAGCGGGTACATAAACACCGGGAACGGCGCCCGGCCCACTGGGTTACGGTAGAAGAGACTCAGCGGCTGACTATGGTGCTGGAGAAGGCGGCCATTGGCTCCTGTGTGTTGGTGGATTGTTTGACTCTATGGCTGACTAATTTATTACTTGACGAATCGCCGCTTGAAGAAAAGGAGATCCTGGCCGAGCTGGCGCGGCTGATCGAAACAGCCAGGAGCAGGGATTTAACCTTAATTCTGGTCAGCAACCAGGTGGGCTGCGGCGTGGTGCCGGAGAACAGGCTGGCCAGGTTGTTCCGTGATCTTGCCGGGCTGGTTAACCGCCAGGCGGCTGCTCAGGCCGATCTGGTGTATTTGGTTACCGCCGGCATACCGGTGGAACTGAAAGCTTTGGCGGCCCAAATCGGGGGGGAGGATATATAATGCCGGCCAAGACGATTATGGTGCAGGGGACGGCCTCGCACGTAGGGAAAAGTATTTTGACGGCGGCCTTGTGCCGGATTTTTTTGCAGGACGGTTACCGGGTGGCGCCTTTTAAGTCTCAGAATATGGCCTTGAATTCTTTTGTCACCGCTGACGGCTGTGAAATGGGCCGGGCCCAGGTTGTTCAGGCCGAGGCGGCCGGTATTCCGCCGGCGGTGGAAATGAACCCCATACTACTTAAACCGACGGGGGAGTCGTCTTCCCAAGTGGTGGTGCTGGGCCGCCCGCTGGATAACTACACCGCTCAGAGCTACCATAATAATCTGGCCGGCAAACTGTGGGATGTGGTGACCGGCGCCCTGGATTCCCTGCGGCGGGAATTTGACATTGTGGTTATCGAGGGCGCGGGCAGCCCGGCGGAAATTAATTTGCAGGCGACGGAGATTGTCAACATGCGGGTAGCCAGAGCAGCGGCGGCGCCGGTACTGCTGGTGGCGGATATCGACCGCGGTGGGGCGCTGGCGTCGGTGGTGGGGACCCTCGAACTGCTGGAGCCGGAGGATCGCCGGCGGGTGCGGGGGGTTATTATCAACAAGTTTCGCGGCGACGTCAGACTGTTTCAGCCGGCGGTGGATTTTCTGGAACAGCGGACCGGAGTGCCTGTGCTGGGCATTGTGCCGCATTTTCATGATTTGTATATCATGGACGAAGATTCGGTGTCCATGGAGAAAAAGAACTATCAAAACGCCTGGTCGGCGGATCAGGTGGAAATTGCTGTTTTGCGCACGCCTCGGATCTCCAATTTCACTGATTTCGATCCCTTCGAAAACGAACCGGATGTGTACATGCGTTACGTGGGCCGGGAGCACGGGCTGGGCGAGCCGGATATGGTGATTATCCCCGGCAGCAAAAATACCATTGAGGATTTGATGTACCTTAAACAAACCGGCTTGGCGGGAGAAATTGTGCGGCTGGCCCGGCAGGGGACGGTAGTGGTCGGTATTTGCGGCGGCTTTCAGATGTTGGGCACCGAATTGTTAGATCCGGATCATACCGAATCAGCCATTGAGCGGGTTTCCGGACTGGGTCTTTTGGATGTGCAGACCGTATTTGCCCGGGATAAAGTGACCTCCCAGGTTCGGGCTTTGGCTGCCGGAACAGGCGCTTTCCTCGGCGGTTATGACGGTATGGTGGATGGTTATGAAATACATATGGGCCGCACGATGCTTGGTCCCGGGTTGAAGAACGCTTTCCTGATTAATACCCGTTCCGGCCAGGAGGTAAATCTGCCGGACGGAGCTGAAAACAGCGCCGGTACTGTGTGGGGTACTTATATCCACGGCGTATTTGATACGGACGGCTTCAGACGCCATCTCATCAACCAGTTAAAGCGCCGGAAAGGTCTTGATGTGGTGGAGCAGGAACCGGGGACAAAAGCAGTGGACAGGCGGCAGCAGGGATATGATCAGTTGGCTGCTCTGGTACGCAATAGTTTGGACATGCACAAGATCTATCAATTGCTTGGGATATAAACAGATGGTGATATTTTTCGGCCAGGCATGGCTAGGTTACATTATTGATATTTTAATCGGCGATCCCTGTCGGCTGTTGCATCCGGTAGTGTTAATCGGCAAGAGCATCGCCGGTCTGGAGCGGGTGGCCAGGAAGCTGTTTCATTCGCCGGCCGGTCTGAAGGCGGCCGGCGTAATCCTGGCGGCTGTTGTCACCGGGGGCAGCTTTGCGGTTACCGCGCTGTTGCTTTACGCTTTGCGGGAGGTTAGCCAGCTGTTGTTTTGGCTGGCCGGCGCCTGGCTGGTGTCCACCACCATCGCCATCAAGGGACTGGCGGCGGCGGCCCGGGAGATCAAACAGCTGCTGGCCAACGGCGATTTGCCGGGCGCCCGCCGGCAGGTGGCCATGATTGTGGGCCGGGATACCGAAGACATGGACAGCCGGGACGTGACCAGGGCCACGGTGGAAACAGTAGCGGAAAATTTTGTTGACGCGGTAGCGGCGCCCCTTTTTTATGCTTTTGTGGGCGGCCCGGCGCTGGCCATGGCCTACCGGGCGATCAATACGCTGGATTCCATGGTGGGGTATAAAAATGAGCGCTATATGTACCTGGGCTGGGCATCGGCCAAGCTGGACGATCTGGCCGGCTTTGTGCCGGCCCGTTTGGCCGGCGTGATGCTTTTAGGGGCCGCCTGGCTTGCCAACCGCAATTGGCGGCGCGCCTGGCAGGCCTGGCGGAGGGATGCGGCCGGACATCCCAGTCCCAACAGCGGCATCCCGGAATCGGTGGTGGCCGGTACCCTGGGTATCAGGCTGGGCGGCCGCAATGTATACGGCGGCGTGGTTTCCCACCGCGCTTTTATGGGCGAGCCGGTTGAGGAATTGCGGCCGGATCATATCACCGGCACGGTGGAGATGCTTTACCAGGGGGCGCTGGTGGCGGTGACGGGGATGACTGTTTTGGCGCTGGCGCTCCGGTGGCTTTGGCTCAGCTGGGCTTTTTAAGCTGGCTTGTTAATTTAACGGGGAAAGGAGCTTCAGACCGTGGGTGATTATCCGCGCATACTTATTGCCGGCACGCACAGCGGGGCGGGTAAAACAACTATCGCCACTGCGTTAATGGCCGGGCTCAGCGCATCCGGTTTTAACGTGCAGCCCTTTAAAGTCGGGCCTGATTACATAGATCCCGGTTTTCACCAGGTGGCTACAGGACGGGTTTCCAGGAATCTGGATATTTTTTTTCTGGGCCGGGACGGGGTGCGGGAACTTTTTCAGCGGTCAGCCGCGAGCGCCAATATCAGCGTGATCGAAGGAGTCATGGGCCTGTACGACGGGATTGGCTCCGGCGCGGAGGGCAGTTCGGCTCAGGTGGCGGAATTGCTGCTATGTCCGGTGCTGCTGGTTGTGGACGCCCGTTCCATGGCGGCCAGCGCCGCAGCGCTGGTCTGGGGCTTTGCCCGGTTGCCCGGGGGCGTGCCCTTGGCCGGCGTGATTTTGAACCGGATTGCCGGGCCGCGTCACCTGGAAGTGCTCAAAACCGCCATTGAAAGCAAAACCGGGGTTCCGGTGGTGGGGGGCATACCCAGGGATTTGGATTTGCAGATGCCGGAAAGGCATTTGGGCTTGGTACCCAGCGCGGAAACCAGGGGGATGCAGGAACTGATCCAAAAACTGGCCCGCCGGGTGATGCCCTACCTGGAGATGGAAAAAATTATCCGGCTGGCCGGCAGTGTCGGCCATACCGAGGCGGAGACCAAAATTTTTAGCCAGCGGCCCGGCGAACCGGTGCGCCTGGGTATCGTCAGGGACGGCGCCTTTAACTTTTACTATCAGGACGGGTTGGATTTGCTTGCCGCCATGGGGGCGGAACTGGTTTACTGCAGCGCCCTGGACGACGCGGCGCTGCCCCGTGATTTGGACGGTTTATATATTGGCGGCGGCTTCCCGGAAATGTTTCTGGAGCAGCTGGAGGAGAATAAATCTTTTGCGGCTGATTTGCGGCTGCAGGCGCGGCAAGGGCTGCCCCTTTTTGCCGAATGTGGCGGGCTGATGTACCTTTGCCGCGGTATTGTTGATTTTAACGGGCGGGAATGGTCCGGCGCCGATATTTTGCCGGTGCGTTGCCGTATGGAACAGAAGCGGGTGGCTTTGGGCTATGTGACGGCAACCGCGCTGCAGGATAATATCCTGGTGCCAGCGGGCGCCCAATTGCGAGGGCATGAGTTTCACTATTCCCGTCTGGAAGGAGCCGGGCTGACGCCGGCTTACCGGCTGTGTAAACCAGGCCGGCCGGAG
>WQUS01000183.1 GCA_009781965.1 Bacillota bacterium
GAGACATGGTGGGCGGCAAATAGATCAGCCAATGGGGATCAGCGGCAAAACGGCTCATTACTTCCAAAGCAGCGGCGGAGTTTTCAGCGTTAATTTTGATGCCGCGGCGCAACCGTGTAGTTAGATATTTCTGCCCCAACACATCATCAATGTTCAATATATCGTCGTTCACCGGCGACTGGGCAAGGAACGGTTTCACAGGAGCATAGTATATTTCCCTGGCCTCAACCTGAACAATTTCTTTTTCGGGATACCGGAAACCGGTCAGCTTACCGCCAAAGACACAACCGGTGTCAATGCAAAAAGTATTGTTAATGGCTTCCACTTCGGGGGTAGGCGTATGTCCATAGACCACTATCGCCCAGCCGCGATATTCATTTGCCCAGGGTAAGCGCACAGGCAGGCCGTATTCATCGGTTTCCCCGGTGGTATCGCCATACAGACAAAAATCGCGGACTCGACCGCTGCCTCGCCCCTGAAATTTCTCTTTTAATCCGGCATGGGCCACAACCAGTTTACCGCCGTCAAATACATAGTGACTGATTAACCCGTCTAAAAACTTCTTTACCGCTGAGATGAAGGACTCACTTGCGGCGCTCAGTTGGGCAAAGGTTTTATCCAACCCATGAGACATTTGCACATCGAACCCGCGCAGCTTTTTCAACAGTTTGGCGTCATGATTACCGGCAACGCAATAAGCGGAACCGGCTTGCACCATATTCATCACCAGGCGCAGCACTTTAACATTGTGCGGCCCTCTATCGCAAAGATCACCCAAAAATATCGCCCGGCGCTCTTTCGGCGGCGTGGCTGTGTAATTTTCCATATCCACTGTGTAATTGAGCTTTGCGAGCAAAGTGCACAGTTCATCATAGCATCCATGCACATCGCCAATAATGTCAAATGGACCGGTTTCATCTTTCTTGTTGTTCCACAACGGTGTGCGGACTAGTTCAACGGCGGCGATTTCATCTTCACTTTTCAATACGTACACATAGCGGAAGCCTTCTTTTTTTAAGAACTTAATGGAACGGCGCAGTTGCATATCTTGCCGGGTAATCACATGCGCGCCGAAATTGCGGTCGGAGCGTTTTTCATTGCGCTCCCGGCACAACTTTTCCGGCAGTTCCAGCACAATCGCCACCACGTGGCAATTTTGTTCTTTTGCCAGTTGCAAAACCGCCGCACGAGCTTCTTTTTGCACATTGGTCGCGTCTATGACCGTTAAATGCCCTAATGCCAGCCGTTGACCGGCGACATAATAAAGGGTGTCAAAAGCCTGCCTTGTTACCAACTGATTGTTTTCGTCGTCCGAAATGAGCGCGCGGAAATAGTCTGAGGACAGCACTTCCGTTGGCTTAAAAAACCGCTTGGCAAAGGTAGATTTTCCGCTGCCGGACACGCCCATCAGAGCAACAACGGCGAGCTCGGGGATTTCTATACGCATATTGTAAACACCCCCATCTGGGTCGGCGAGCCATGCACTTCATCCCTGTCGCCAATGGCGGAGAATTGTATCTGATAGCCGAACTTAGCCGCCGTTTTCTCCGCCCAGTCGCGGAATTCCGCCCGCGTCCATTCAAAACAGTGATCGCCGTGTCGTAAGTCATCCGCGGATGATAACCCGTAATTAACGTTATATTCCTTATTGGGCGTCGTCAGCACCACCACCGCAGGCTTGGCGCATTCAAACAACACTCTCTCAAAAGCGGCCAGCCGGGAAATATCCAAATGTTCGACCACCTCAATGACGAAACCCGCGTCATAACCGGCAAACCGGGCGTCTTTATAGGTAAGCGAGCCTTGAAACAGCTGGACCCGTTCCCGCACAGAATCAGCGGCCCGTTCTAATTTTAACTTTGTACCGGCCCTCGCAAGGGCAAGATGGGAAACATCAACGCCGGCAATATGGGTAAATTGCCGTTCCTTAACCAGCAGATTAAGCAAATGGCCTTCGCCGCAGCCAATGTCAATTACGCGCTTCGCGCCACAGTTCTTTAGCGCGGCCACAACGCTGCCGAGCCGTTGGGTATTCAAATTAGGCTTTTGGTCCCCCTTGTCCTCCCCAACTTCGGATTCCACAACCAATATTTCTCCATCCGCCGCATTGGCAGCCGCCAGCCGCTCAAAGGCCATATTGATCAGAGAGCGACGCCGACTCAGGTATCTCCCGGTGATATAGGCTTTTTCCGGATGGCCGGGCAGCCAATCTTCACCGTGGCGCAGAAGTTTTTCGACTTCATCCGCACCCACCCAGTAATGCTTTTGCCGGTCAAATACGGGAATCAGCACATAAAGATGTTTTAACAGATCGCGCAGGCGGACCTTGCCGCTAATTGTAAGGCGCACATACCTGCTTTCGCCCCAAGCGGGGAATTTCTCGTCGGAGATAAAAGTTTCATACGCGACTTGGTAGCCTAACGGTTCAAAAACGCTGTTCAGCCTTTCCTGCTCACCACGGCAAGGCAGCATTGTCACTGTCGCCTGCAAATCCAGCGCGGAATCGGATAAGGCCTGACGCGAATCGGCGCGACCGGTCATCGCAGTGCCAAACACTTTGGCAATCGCAGTACTCATAAAAGAGGAAGATACGTAAGGGCGATCATTAACGTAATCGAATAATCCGCCGCCGCTGGTCCCCACTTTGCCCCGCGCCAGATCCAGCGGATCAATGTCCAGCAGCAGCGCCGCCGTGGTGCGTTCATCTGATACTTCCGGGTAAAAGACATATGCTTTGCCATGGTTCAACTCAAACACTTGCGGCCGGTATGGATTTTTATACAGCAGATAGCCGAGGTCGGTGGTGTTTTGCCCTGTATAGGTAATGGTTAAAAGCATTGCCGCACATCCTTAACCAATTTGTCGTTGTTAGGCTCGCATTTTTCCCCATTATGAGAAGCCATTGTTGTTTTGTGAAATTAGTAAAGTTAACAATCAAAATTTAAACATTTCACGAACCTAATAGTATGCGTTAACGTTTTGTTTCCAGCAATTTAACAGGTCATTGCTATTATAGGTGTAATAGTTCAATCCATCCTCAGCAGAATCATCTGTTAGGAACCGGCTCTCGAGCGAATTACATTACCTCGCCCGCTAAAGGCCATAGTCGAGGGATCGCTGATATCACCAGTATAGCCGGTATAAAACCGACGCCAGTTTTATACCGGCGCCGGATACCCGCTATACATCGAATTAGCGTTTCTCAACGTGGTAGGTCCACGTCCGTAAATTCGGTTCGAAAGTCGCTAAAATATCAATTAATTCTTCACTTGTGACTATACAATAGTGGGTCAATTGCTTTATCTCATAAAAACCACAACTTTCTTCCACTGCCCATTTCGATAATTTTGAGTTCTCTACTTTAAAGAGAAACCAGTTGCGGAAGAAACCCTTATTGCAGTATTTTTGTTGAACTTCACCCCAAGTGCGCATCCTAATACCTTCAACAGAGATTCTAATGATTGACGGTACTCCATCGAAAAATAGCTCAACAACGTTATTTTCATCATCTAAAGTAATTTTAACCCCATTTTCGTCTTGACTAAAACTTGTCACAATGTAGCTTCCTTCTGGCATATTGAAAGGGTTCCATTTAATCCAATCTTCTTGCACATCAAAAGTCTTATTTCTCATATCGAATTTCTATTCCTCTTCCGCTAGAATTTCTGATTTCCAGAGTTGGCGTTCCGTAACTGCTGCCCGGTCTAACAGTAGCAGTCCTACTGTCTGAAAGTATACCGGTTCTTCCTTCCCCATAAGATGTTTTAATACTTTTCACATTAGATGGATTTAGGGAATCAAATTCACTATTAGCTCTATTAAAACCACCAGTTTTTATATATTGAGTAGTCTTTCCTTTTGTTGATCTTCCTGGCGTAGCATCTCTCAATATATCGTCTACTGTCTTCCCTGTTGATTCAGCAGTCTCAGCTACCTTAGCGCCTTTCAAGACTTCCGCTGTTTCCTCTACTTCTTTGGCGGCTTTCGCTCCTCTGAGCAGGCGTATCCCCATAACACCTACTTCAACCGCATCTCTAACAGCAGCCCCACCGTCAGTCATAAAATATTCACCGGCTATTGGACCAACTGTGTTACCTATATTATTTAGTTCTGAACTAAGGCTTGTTATAGTGTAAGAAATATACATCGTGCCATTGCTAATATAGCTACCGTCTTTCCCCTGTTTACCGTTTAGCCCAGCTGTATATTTCACTACAAAATTATCCCCTTGATAAACCCATGCTGTTTTGGTAGAGTTATCATAAACAACTGTATATTGGGAACTTGGATACGCTGTACGAACTGCAACCGAAGAATTTTTTTGAGCAGCTGCGTTGCCGCTGGGATCCCACTTATTTACCGGGTCGTTGCCTCCGTAAATGTACCAGTTCAAGCCATCCATAGCAGGGTCTTCGGTCAGGAAGCGTCCAGAACTTGGTTCGTAGTAACGCCCTCGCAAGTAAATACTGCCGCTCTCTCGATCAGTGTATTCAGCACAAAAACGAAATGGGTTAGTATCCCCGCTGTCCGGGTTTTGCTGCACCCCAAAGGCGTCGTTCTGATACGTTTTGCTTACCGCGCCGCTCTGGTTAGTCAGCCCGGTTACATCGCCATGGCCGTTGTAGCTGTAGTAGGTATAGCTGCCGTTCTGCCTGCTGGCAGCCAGGCCCACGCCGCGCAGGTAGGTGCTGTTAACCGCGTTACCAGCGTCCAGATCGGCGGCGATATTTGAGCCGTCCCAAACGTGAGTGGTGGTAATCCCGTTCACTGTCTTAGCTGCCCGCAGCCCGTCGGCCTGGTAGGTGTAAGTGGCCTCTACGCCGGGGGCATAGTAGCCAATCAATCTGTTGCGGCCGTCATATTGGCGCCGGGCGAAGGCCGGTGTTTGCGAGTCGCCGGGACCACTGATAGAGATACCGCCGATTTTTCCCGCCGGGGA
>WQUS01000184.1 GCA_009781965.1 Bacillota bacterium
CCGTAAAGCTATTAACCGAAAGCGATTTCTCGAAAGAGCATGAGCGCACGGTTAACTCGATGTTCGAGGTTCGAAGTTCGAGGTTCGAAACCATTTAGTGTTCGTTGATCCTCAAGTCCAGGCACGCAATACCGTTAACCGGAAGCGATTTCTCGGAGAGCATGAGCGTACGGTTAACTCGATGTTCGAGGTTCGATGTTCGAGGTTCGAGACTATTTAATGTTCGTTAGCACTCCTAGCCCAGGCCCGTAAAGCTATTAACCGGAAGCGATTTCTCGAAAGAGCATGAGCGCACGGTTAATAGCTTTACGGGCCGTCTCAATGCTGTCTAGTAACGTAAACTCTCATTCAGTTTATAAAAACCCCTTCATGATATTGATCAATATTAGGGGTTTTTATAAACTGTATCTCTATTGATGTATTGCCTAGTTATTAAATTAATTTTTAGCTATTAAATTTATTTTTTAGCTGTTAAACTTGGTTTTGAAAATTTCCCAATCTGCGTCCACCCTTTGTTGGATACTTTCCACCTGTTCCGGCGCCAGATGCCGGAAACGCTTCTGGCGGTTTATATAAGCAGCCACCGGAATACCCTCGGAACCGTGATTGAGCGTATACTTGGTCCCATTCTCCACTTCATATAATGGGAAGAAGCCGGTCTGCACCGCCAAGCGGGATACTTTAGCCCCTTCGTTATCGGCAACCCCCCAGCCGTCCAGGCAGGGAACCAGGATCACAATAAACCTCATCCCTTTGATTTCTTTGGCCTTACGGACCTTGTTCGCCAAATCATCCAGGTAACCGGTGGTGGCGGTAGCCATATAAGGAATGCGGTGCGCCGCCATTATTTCGGCCACATTCTTTTTCGCCGTGGGCTTGCCGCCGGGCGTAGAGGTGGTATAAGCAAGGTACGGAGTAGAGGAACTTTTCTGGGCTCCGGTATTCATGTATCCCTCGTTATCCATGCAAATATAAATAATGTCTTCATTGCGCTCCGCGGCGGAGGACAAAGCCTGAAAACCAATATCATAGGTGCCGCCGTCACCGGCTATGGCCACCACTTGAACATGATCTTTGCCTTGCGCCTTTAATGCCCGTTTAATGCCGGCGGCTGAAGCGGCGCTGGCTTCCAGGGTGGTCTGATAAACCGGTATGCGCATGGAGCTTAACGGCTGGGGGCCGGAGATAATGGCGCCGCATGAAGGGGGCACCACGGCAATAGTGTCTTTCCCCAGCGTGTTCATAATATAGCGAAAAGCCAAGGCCTCATTACAACCGGGACAGGCATGGTGACCGGAACAAAAAATTTTTTCCTCGGCTATTTGTAAAGCCACATTAATCACCCTTTCCAAACCGATCGGGCTGCGGGGTCTTGATCCATGGCTTCCCGCGCCAAACCGGCAATCTTATCCGAAGACACATTGGTGCCGCCAACCCCGGCCAGATAGCCGTGCATAGCCGGGCCATCCGCCAACCCATAAAGGGCGGACTTAAGTTCGTGGTGCAGGAAACCGCCGGTGCCAGGAGCAAAGTTACGGTCCAGCACCATTACTTTAGGCACTCCGGCCAGGATCTGGCGCACCTGATCCAGCGGAAACGGCCGGAATAATTTAATTTTCAGCAAACCAGCCGGCACGCCTTGATTACGCAATTGATCCACCGCTTCCCTGGCTGTGCCAACCATGCTGCCCATGGTAACAATGATTAACTCCGCGCCGTCACAGCGATATGATTCAGTGATCCCATAGCCGCGCCCGGTGAGCTCCTGCCAACGCCGATCTGCTTCCACAACCGTCTCCAAAGCCGCTTCCATGGATTTGCCCAGGGTCTCACGATGGCGGTAATACATATCTTGATCAACCACGTTGCCCCAGGATTCCCCTATTTCCGGATCCAACCGGTGGGGCGGATTAAAAGGCGGCAAATAAGCATCGGCAATTTCCTGCTCGGGGATATCAACCACTTCCAGGGCGTGTGAAACGTAAAAGGCTTCATGCATAACCATGACCGGCAAAAGCACTTTTTCCGCCACCCGGTAGGCCTGCAGCACAGTATCCAAGGATTCCTGGGCGCTTTCGCTGTATAATTGAATCCACCCGGTATCCCGCTGGGACAAACTGTCTGTCTGGTCCGGCCAGAAACCCCAAGGAGAACCAATGGTTCGGTTCACGTTAAACATCACGATGGGCGCTTGGGCTCCGGAAGCATAATGAAGCATCTCGTGCATCAGCATCAATCCTTGGGAGGCAGTGGCCGTAAAGACCCGCACTCCCGTTAGGGACGCTGTAATACAGGCAGCCATAGCGGAATGCTCTGATTCCATGGTCATTAAATCCGCATCCATCAGCCCTTGGAGCTGAAATTCGGATATTTTTTCTAAAATAGGCGTTTGCGGTGTAATGGGATAAACGGGAACCACCTTGGGGTGGGCCAGCCTAACGCCATGGGCGGCAGCATGGTTGCCGTTCAGCAACATGCGAGTCATCGCTTTACCTCCTTCAGCACAATTACCCCCCGGGGGCATTCTTCCACGCACAAACCGCAGCCTTTGCAGTATTGATCCAGGATACTGTAACTTGGTTCAGACATAGCATCCTTAATGATGGCCATATCAGGACAATAGTAAAAACAGTTATCACATTGGATACAATGTCCGCAGCTGAAGCAGCGCTCGGCTTGGGTCTGAGCGTCCGACGCGGCAAAAGCCAGCTTCACTTCCCGAAAGTCTTGTTGTCTAAGCTCCGGGTTAAGTACTTCCTTTTCTTTCCGCGGGGTCATGGGAAAATAGAAAGTGTTTATTTCTTTATAAGCAACCGGCTCCGTCTCCGCCGCTGCGCCGTCTCCCGGCTGCCGGCCCAGACAAAATGCCTCGATGCGCCGGGCAGCCCGTTTGCCGGCGCCAATGGCCATAGACACAAAACGTTCGTTGCTGGCCACGTCGCCACAGGCAAAAATGCCCGCCTGACCGGTGTTTTGATTGGCGTCAACGGTCAGAAGATTATTGTTTACCGGCAGGCTGGCTGAAAAATCGGCCAGTTCCGGATCCTGCCCCGCAGCGACAATAACCGTGTCGGCCACCAGGTTAAACTCGGTGCCCGGCTGCACGATGGGCTTAAACACCCCGGCCGGCGCCGTGGCATCCAGCGTTACTTTAACACAGGTTAATTTGAAACGATTATTTTCTTTAACTTTTTCCTGCACCATCGCTCCGTCAAGCAGTACAATGCCCTCTTCAAATGCCTCCAGCACTTCTTCCTCCTGAGCTGGCATTGATTGCCTGTCTTCCAGGGACATTACCTGCACCTCTTTGCCCAGGCGGCGGGCTGTTCTGGCTACGTCCATCGCCACGCTTCCCCCGCCGATCACCAGCACATGCTGGCCCAGTTCGGGAACCTGCGCCCGGTTAACGTCAAGTAAGAATTGCAGGCCATTGAGTACTCCCGGTTCGTTTCCGCTAAACGGAGGCGGCAATTTCGCCTTGGGAGCGCCGATAGCAATACAAACGGCGGAATATTCCTTTTGCAGCTCGGCCAGCTTTTGCGCATCAACTTTGACGTTGGTTTGCACTTTTATGCCGGCAGCCAACAACCGCTTAATCTCTCCGGCTACAATTTCTTTAGACAACCGATAGGCGGGGATCCCGTAACGCAAGACGCCGCCCAGCTCCGGCTGCGCCTCAAAAACAGTTACCTCCGCCCCGGCCATACGCAACTGATAGGCACAGGATAATCCAGCCGGCCCGCCGCCAATGACCGCCACGCGCATATCCCGCTTGTCAGCTGGCGCCGGTAAACTCCACCCTTCCTGTAAAGCCAAATCGGCAATGAATTGTTCCAAAGCATTAATGGTTACCGCCGCGTCATATTCACCCCGGTTGCATGAACCCTCGCAAGGATGATGGCAAACCCGCCCGGTAACAGCCGGAAAGGGATTATTGGCCGCCAAAGTCAGCCAAGCCTCCTGATATTGCCCTTCCTTGGCCTGTTTCACCCAAACCGCGATTTCAGCGCCTACAGGACAAGCCGTCTGGCAGGGAGAAAGCCTGTTTTGATGGCCCGGCGTAGCGCTGCGCCAAGTACCGGTATTTAGAATATCTGTCCACCCGGTAGTCCAGACGGGCGGAACTTTTGTTACCTCCGGCATTTAATTTTTCCCTCCTTCCGTCACCAAACGGTATCCTTCCAGACAAGCCTGGACATTTTGCTCAACGCGGGCCGGGCTTTTATCTTTGAGGACCTGGATTAAGACGTCAATGTTGGGCGCTTTCAATATAGCGGCGCACGCCCCAACCAGAGCGGTATTGACAATCCGCCCCATTTGCGTGCGTTGCGCCACGGCAATAGCATCTAAAGTAACTATTTTAAACCTTTTTGACGCTTCAAAATACTCGGGCTGAAAACCGCAATTAATTAAAATGGTGGTCTTCTCTCCGGCTCTGCTTAAAAAAGCATCACTTAATAAACTGGCGTCAAAACAAAGCATCATATCCGGATTTTCTATGTCGCAACGCAACCGAATGGGCTTGTCATCCACCTTAATAAAAGAACTTACCGGCGTACCGCGTCTGGCTCCGCCATATGTGGAATAGGCCTGAATATAATTACCTTCCCGAAAAAAGGCCTCCGCCAACAGCTCACCCGCTTTTTGGGCCCCTTGTCCGCCTCGCCCCTGGATGATGAATTGCAGCAACTATTACACCTCCTAATTAGAAACAATCATTAGATTCCCCTTGTCCCCTTTAATAGGGATGTGGTATGATTAAACTGTTAAAGCACCTCTTTCCTGTGATGGGTTATGGTTTATTATTAAGTTTAAGCAAGTTTAATTCCAGGACGAGGCAATTGCTGTCAGACAATTCCCAGTGGTTAAAAATTTCAGTTTTCCGGCGTTTTTTTCAAGATCAACGGTAATGGGTTTTT
>WQUS01000185.1 GCA_009781965.1 Bacillota bacterium
TGGCCCGGCGGGCAGAGTTCCTGCAGCGCGTGCAGGAACTCAAGGAGACTGCCGAGGCGCCTGTTGGGCTGTCCGGCGCAGCAGCCCAACAGGCCCGGCCTCTTCCCAAGCCCGGCGTACCGTTAGCAGAAGATGAGGTTAAGGCTATCCTCCGCCAGTGGGGTGTGGCTACCCCCCGATCGGTCGTACTTCCCGGCGGCTGCCTGATGGGAGAGCTCCCCTTGGCATTTCCTTTAGTGGTGAAAGCAAGGGGAGCTGATTTGCTGCACAAAACGGAACAGCGGGGAGTGGCGCTTAATATCCGTACTCCGGAAGACTTGAGGACAACCGTCGCGGAAATGAATCTGCGTTTTCCGGGCTATGATTTGCTGGCGGAGGAAATGGAACCTCCCGGGGTGGAGATTATCGTAGGACTTATCGATGACCCTACCTTTGGTTTGTCTATTATGTGCGGTATTGGCGGTGTCCTGGCTGAACTTTACCAGGATGTAAGTTTTAGGCGGACGCCGATTACCCGTCCGGATGCCGACAGCATGTTGCGTGAACTTAAAGCCCACGCTTTGTTTGAAGGATTCAGAGGGATTAAGGCCAGTCGCGAGGCGGTAATTGATTTGCTGCTCAAGGTGGCGGCATTTGGTCATGAGCTGAGGGGCGGGATAGAGCAAATGGATCTTAACCCGGTGATCGTTCATGGAGATTATGCTGTTGCCGTTGACGCCAAGTTAATCTGGAAGAGTAACGAATCTGAATGAATATAAGATCCTGCAGGCAGCGATATCTTTCGTGAGGAGGAATATGCAATTGAGTACACAGGTGGAACAAATATCGGCCAATGTGCTGAACACAAGTTTTCAAAACTTTACGCAGGAAAAATTAGCTAACGCCAAAAACCGAATCATTGATGTGTTGGGCTGTATCATCAGCGGCGCTAACGCGCCCGGGAATTTAGAATTGATTAACCTGCTTAAAACAGGGAGCGGCAATGGGGAAGCTGCTATTTTGGTGCATGGCGGCAAGGCGCCGGCCCGGGATGCGGCGATGATTAATAGTATTATGGCCAGATCTTACGATTTTGAGGCTACCCAGGCTTCTGTTAACGGCGTTCTTTTCCCTTCCCATATTAGCGGGACGACAGTCCCGACAGCTTTAGCATTAGGAGATGCCAAGGATATCAGCGGTAAAGAACTAATTACTGCTTTACTGGTGGGAGACGACGTAGCCTGCCGGATTCTGGCCGCTTCCGGTTTTGGCTTCGCCAAAGGCTGGGATAACGTCGGCACGGTTAACGCCTTTGGCGCTACGGCCATTGCGGGGCGCTTGTTAAAGCTAAACGAAAAGCAAATGCAAAATGCCTTTGGTTTGATTTTGAATCAGCTGGCCGGCAGTTTTGAGATCATCTGGGATGGCAGCAGCGGATTTAAACTGTTGCAGGGTTTGTCAGCCAGAAACGGAGTCTTTTCGGCAGAGTTGGCCAAGCTGGGCTGGACGGGGGCTAAAGACGCTTTCTTTGGCAAGTTTGGTTATTTTTATCTTTACTCCGATGCGGGAACCAAAAACGCTGACCTTTTAGTAGCGGATTTGGGGAAAGAATATCATAGCGAGGTGACCTATAAACCCTATCCTGCCTGTCGCTCCAATCATGACGCTATAGATTGCGCCCTAAGCTTGGTGGCCCAATATGATGTGGCGGTTGATGAAATTGAGCAAATAATCCTCAAAGTGCCTGCGGCGGCGCGTAATAATTTTGTGGGACAACCTTTTGTTATTACTGATATCCCTCATATCGGCGCGGGGTTTAGCATGCGTTTCTGTGTGGCCAATGTGTTATTAAGAAAAAGTTTCACTTTAGAGCATCTGGCGGAAAGTTTTATTCGGGAGCCGGTCATTGCAAATCTGGCTAATAAAATAGAGCTTGTAGATTTGACTGAGTCCGAGAGGAAAAAAGTCAGCGTTAATATGAAAGTTATTATGAATGACGGACGCGAGTATACCGCGGAGGCCTCCTTTGCCAAAGGCGATCCGGTTTTGGCTCCGTTTTCGCAGGAGGAAATAAAACAGAAGTTTATGAATAATGTCGCCTATGCTAAAACAATATCCGAGGCAAATGCCGAAAAGATCCTTACCATGGTCGGGCGTCTCGAGGAAGTGGAGCGTATAAGCGAATTGATCGGGTTAATGAGCAATAACTAAGGGGATGGTATGGTGGCAAATACTCCAAACTTGCAGAAAGTTAGCATCACCCAAGTAATCGAGAATATAGCAAATAAAAAATTTGTAGCTAATTTACTGATTATGGGCTTTTTACTGTCGATTATAGAAGCAATTGATGTTGCCGCGCTTGCGTATGTGGCTCCGGTTCTAATGAAACAATGGGTGATTCCGGCCAAAGTATTTGGCGCCGTTTTTGGAGCCGGGACCTTTGGACTGATGGTGGGAGGCTTCATTTTCGGTTTTCTTGGCGACAGAATTGGCCGTAAAAAAACGCTGATGATTGGTATTGTTTGGTTCTCGATTTTTACATTGAGCTGTGTTTGGGCGAATTCTGTGCATGTGCTATTCTATCTTCGTTTCCTGGCTTGTGTGGGACTTGGCGGTACGGTGCCCCTTACCATTGTGCTGGTTAACGAGTATGCGCCAAGTAGATTACGGGGCCGCTGGGTTGCCGGCATGTTTATGGGTTTCTCAGGCGGCCAGGGAGTGGGCGGTATTCTGGCAGCGTGGCTGATACCGACTTTTGGGTGGCAATCGACATTTATACTCGGCGGAACAGTTCCTTTGCTGATTTTAATTGCTATATACTTTAGAGTGCCTGAATCAGTTAAATATCTTGTTGTAAAAAATAGGGACCGGGACGAGGTTGTCAGACTGGTTAGATTACTGCAGCCCGGTATAGCAGTTGGACCGGATACGGTGTTTTTTGCGGAGGGCGGTGAAATGAAAGAGGTTATATTTACGCCCAAAGTGCTGTTTGCCGGTGTTTTGGCTATTGCAACACCGTTGATATGGGTTTTTTACATTCTTAATTCTTCAACTGTTTACTTTTTTAATAGCTGGTTGCCGCAATTACAGGTAGCGTCCGGTTTTTCGGTCAGTCACGCATCACTGTTAACCTCTGTCTATCAGTTTTCCGGCATGGTGTGCACATTGGCAGTCGGTTGGTTATTTGATAAGCGTGGTATGCTGGCGTTAGTCATTCTGCCCTTGTTTGCCTGTCTGTCTGTAGCTGTTCTCGGTTATCCAAAATCAGTCGTATTCATGGTGATTAATATTTTATTTGCCGGTTTTTTCGTTGTTGGCACTCAGGCAATACTAACGATTACAACGCCAATTTGGTACCCCACCGGTTATCGGTCCAGCGCTAATGGATTAGCAATGGGATTGGCGAAGATTGGCTCCATTAGCGGACCGATCATTGGCGGTGTACTGATTTCAGCTAATCTGCCGCTAAAAAATCTATACCTTTTAAATAGCATAGTCCTTGGGATCGCTGTCTTTATTGTGCTTATACTGGCTTTATTGTATCAACGTCATTATCCCCAATCTACGCCTGTGGGAAAGACTATTGAACAGATGAATCTGCCTGATTGAACGGGTGGATAGCAGGATTAGGAAAAAGAAAATTGAATTATACTTTGTGTGTAGTCAGGATGCCTGCTTAATGCATAAGGAGAAATGCAGAATTCCATAATATAAAAACCGAAACTAAAACGTTGATCCTTGTGCATAAGCAGGATTATGGAGGGTAACCGTTGATTGATCGCCGGGAAGATATTTTGCAAGTATCTGCCAAGCTTTTTAGCGAAAGCGGATATGACAACACATCAACCAGGGAACTGGCCAAAGCTGTTGATCTGAGCATTGCCGGATTGTATTATTTTTTTCGTAGCAAAGAGGAAATTCTTTTTAGTATTCTTGATGCATCGGCAGGCGAACTTTTAGCCAGTGTGCGGTCTGCGATTAAGGAAGATGACGATCCTCAGGTAAATATAGCCCGAGCAATAGAATATATAGTTAAGCATGTGATCACCAGGCGAATGGCGATCGGCTTAATAATCAGAGAAAGAAACCGTCTCAGTCCCAAACAGCTGGAGATTATTAACGATAAAGAAAGAGTTATATTCAATCTCATCAGAGGCGAGCTTGCCAGGCTTGATGAGCAGGGACGCCTGAAATCTTTTCATTTGACGGCTTTGACCTTTGCCCTGATTGCGATTGTGCACTGGACATATCGCTGGTTTAATGTGCATGGTTCATTAACGGTAGAAGCATTTACCGCCGAAATGATTGATTTGTTTTTTAACGGAGCGTTAAAATAATCCGGCTGATTTCTGTTAGTGTAGGCTAATAAGCTTAGTTTGCGGGAGCTGAGGTGCATGATGGAAAGCAATCCGGACGGTCGTAATCACCGGGAGGAACTTGATTACTTGCATGACAGATTAATTGCATTGGAAGAACTGAACCGGGACTATTTAGGCATGATTGAAAATTCCTTTGACGCCATGAGCATCGCTGATTGTGACGGCCGGCTGCTGCTGGTTAACCCGGCTTTTGAGCGGATCATGGGCATTAAAAAAACGGAAGCGTTGAGCAGAACAGTCGATGACTTGACAGCGCATGGCATTACTGATGCCAGTGCTGCTTCAAAAGTTTTGGAAACAGGTAAGGAAGAAACGGTGATTATAAGCACCCCTTCCGGGAGACAGGTTTTAAGCACCGGCGTGCCGTTTTATGATCAGGAAGGCAAAATTATCCGCGTGTACTGCAACATAAGAGATATAACCGAGCTGAACCATTTAAGACAAAAGTATGAGCAAACCCAAAAGCTGGCTTCAAAGTATCTGTCCGAACTGCTGGAGTTTAAAAAAGGGAAAGCGGTTCATTTTGTCGCGCACAGCAAGAAGATCCAACAGG
>WQUS01000186.1 GCA_009781965.1 Bacillota bacterium
AGTTATTAACCGTAAGCGATTTCTCGAAGAGTATGAGCGCACGGTTAATAACTTTACGGGCCGGCTTGATGCGAAAGCAGTAACGTGTGACCAGTAACAACTAAACAGCACTGTACGATTATACCCGGAACAAGTGTTGCCCGGCGCCTGTTGTTATGCTAGCATATAATGGGGAGTGAGCCGGATGAGAATATTGGGCGTTGATCCGGGGAATGCCATTATGGGCTATGGCATTTTGGACTATCAGGGCAATCGGTTTACGCCGGTGGATTACGGCTGTCTGCGGACTATGGCCGGAGTGGCGCAGCATTTGCGGTTACATAAGCTATATAATGGATTGAATGACTTGTTGCAAAAATATCAGCCGGACTGTTTGGCTATTGAAGAGCTTTTTTTCAATAAAAATGCCAAAACCGCCCTGGTGGTTGGCCAAGCCAGGGGCATTGTCCTGCTTGCCGCCGCGGAGGCCGGAATAGACGTATATGAATATACGCCGCTGCAGGTCAAACAGGCGGCGGCTGGGTTTGGACGGGCGAAAAAGGAGCAGATTCAGTACATGGTGAAAATAATCCTTAATCTGCCGGAGATCCCCCGTCCCGATGACGTATCAGACGCATTGGCGGTGGCTATATGTCATGCTAATAACGGCAGCGGTTGGGGGGGATTGGTTTGATCGCCTTTCTGAGGGGCAAGGTGGCAGCGGTAGAACCGGATTTTGCGGTTATCGACGTCGGTGGCGTTGGTTATAAGGTCAACATTACTGCCGGCTGCGCCGCCGATTTGCGTGGGATTGATGAGGTGCAGCTGCATACCCATATGATTGTCCGTGAGGATGACATGCAGTTATATGGTTTCGCCACCCCCGCTGAAATTACTGCTTTTCTCTTGTTATTGGGCGTAAACGGCGTGGGGCCTAAAGCATCTTTAGCGGTGCTGTCGACATTAACTCCCGGCGGATTGGGCCGGGCGCTGGCGTTGGAGAATGCCGCCGCCCTGACCAAGGTGCCGGGCATTGGCAAGAAAATTGCCCAGCGCATTATCCTGGAGTTAAAGGATAAGGCGGGCCGGTTTACAACCGTTTCGGAAACAGTTATGCCAAATGAAAGCAACGCCGGCGGGATGCCCATTGACGCGGTTAACGCGCTAATGGCCTTGGGCTACAGTGCCGGGGAAGCCGGCGAAGTGGTGCGAAAAGTTTTTGCCGCCGGCGCCGGGGACACGGAGCAAGTTATTAAAGCAGCTTTACGTTTACTGGACCAGAATAAGTAATGTATGTGGGAGCAGGTGACAGCGGATGGAGCAAAACGGCAATGAAAGAATAATATCGGCGGCCCTGCAGCCGGACGACGTTGATATTGACGCCAATCTGCGCCCGCGCAGGCTGAATGAATATATCGGCCAGGACAAGGCCAAGGAAGTCATCGACATATTTATCAAGGCGGCGTTACAGCGGGGCGAACCTTTGGATCATGTGCTGCTTTTCGGACCGCCCGGTTTGGGCAAGACTACCTTGGCCAACATTATTTCCAATGAAATGGGCGTCAACATTCGCACTACTTCCGGACCGGCTATCGAGCGCCCCGGCGATTTGGCGGCTATCCTGACCAATTTGCAGCCCGGTGATGTTTTATTTATTGATGAAGTGCACCGGTTAAGCCGGATGGTGGAGGAAATTCTCTATCCGGCCATGGAAGATTTTGCTTTGGATATTATCATCGGCAAAGGGCCGGGGGCGCGGACTTTGCGGATTGACTTGCCTAAATTTACTTTAATCGGCGCTACTACCAGGGCCGGTTTGATGACTTCGCCTTTACGGGACCGCTTTGGCGTCATCAGCAGGTTGGACTATTACCGGGCTGAAGATTTGCAAACAATTATCACCAGGGCCGCCCGTATTTTGGCCGTGGCAACCGACGCTGACGGCGCCATTGAAATAGCGCGCCGTTCCCGCGGTACGCCCCGGGTGGCTAACCGGCTTTTGAAAAGGGTGCGCGATTTTGCCCAAGTGCGGGCTGACGGCGTCATCACCGGTGCGGTGGCCAGGGAGGCGCTGGAGTTTTTTGAGGTGGATCCGTTGGGATTGGATGAGGCTGACCGCAGGGTGCTGAGAACGGTAATCAATAAATTCGGCGGCGGTCCGGTGGGGCTGGAGACAATAGCGGCGGCGGCCGGCGAAGAGTCCGGGACCATTGAAGATGTTTATGAACCTTATCTGCTGCAACTTGGTTTACTGGTGCGCACTCAGCGCGGCCGGGTGGCCACGCCGGCGGCTTATAAACATTTGGGTTTACCAACGCCGGCGGAAAAACAGCCGACCTTATGGTAGGTAACAGAATGGGGTAGAGTGACCATGAAACTATTGCTGCATAACTGCTGCGGTCCATGTACCATCTACCCGCTCGGCAGGTTAAGGGAGCAGGGATTCCAGGTGCATGGCTACTTTTACAACCCGAATATTCATCCCTATACCGAGTGGCAAAAACGTCAGCTTGCTCTGCTGCGCTATGCTGACGAGCAGCATTTACCTGTGATTGTGGAAGAAGGGTACGATCTGGAGGACTATCTGCGCGAGGTCGTGTACCGGGAGGCAGTACGCTGCCGGTTATGTTACGGGATGCGTTTGCGCAAGGCGGCCAAGGTGGCCAGGAAAGGTAAATTTGATGCTTTTACCACGACGCTGCTGGTCAGTCCCTTTCAAAAACATGATTTGATCAAGGAAACAGGCTTGGCTGTGGCGGAGGAAACAGGCATTCCCTTTTATTACGAAGACTTTCGCGTCGGTTACCCTGCGGCGACGGAAATATCCCGGTCTTTGGGCATGTACAGGCAGCAATATTGCGGCTGTATCTTCAGTGAAAAAGAGCGGTTTGCTCAGGGGGAAAAGAAAAAAAACCGCGCATCAAGGTAAGGCCTATTGAGAGGGAGATGATGATGGCTTCCCTGTATGCGATTGGTAAGCTGATCTTAAGCTGCGGCGTTATGCTGATCCTGGTGGGCGGCTTGTTGATGCTGGCCGGAAAGTTTACCTCTTTGGGCCGTTTGCCCGGTGATATTCTGGTGCAGCGGGGTAACTTTACTTTTTATTTTCCGCTGGCGACCATGGTATTGGTGAGCTTGCTGATGACTATTGTGGTAAATTTGCTGTTTAGAAGATAAGTTTGCATCAAGATACTAAATTATGTACTTCAGGCTATTACAGCAGGAAAAGCCATATTTTATGTCGAATTTCTCTAAGGCAATGATCAATGTGTTGTGCCTTGGGGAGGTTCTTTTTTATGTCCGGATTTAAGAGTGCGTCTTTTGTCCGGTTTATGTCCCTGGTTCTGCTGGTGGCGACGGTTAGTTTTTTGTGGCTCCGGATGCCCGTTGGGGCGGCGGAACCGCGGGGAAACGATAGGGTGCGGGTTGAGATAGCCACGCACCTGCCGGAGGTAAAGCTTGTTTTTCAGGGACGCTACCAGTTGGTTGACACACTGAGCGGCGATGTCATCGCTGCCACAGACCCGAGTGAAACATGGACTGTGGCTAATGAGAACGGGTTGCTCAGGTTACAACGGAACGGTGAGAATGAAGGTCTGGATCATGGTTCCATAAAAGCGGCGGGGGAGGTTGAATCCGGGCAGACGATCCTGTCTGGCGCCAATACCCTCCAGCAGAAAAACTCCCTTGCCGGGCTGGCTGTATTAAGCGCCGGAACCGGATTGAGCCATATTGGCGCCGGCGGCGATTTGCGGGTGCTGGATGGCAAGGGCGGGATTACTTCCGTGTCCCGTGGCGCCCGGGGCGGATTGAATCTTTTTAGCCTGGATGAGTACGGGGCTGTTTCCCATTATCGCGGCAGTGTTGAATTAATAGCTGATGGCGCCGGAGTGAAGGTGATTAACGAGCTGCCGGTGGAACAATATCTTTATGGCGTAGTACCGGCCGAAATGCCAGTCTCCTTTCCGCCGGAAGCCTTAAAGGCTCAGGCGGTGGCGTCACGGACTTATGTGCAGACCCAATTAGGCAGTCACGCCATTCAGGGCTTCGATGTGACGGATAACCAGCAAAACCAGGTTTACCGGGGCTACGACAGTGAACAGCCACAGGCTTCCCAGGCAGTGGATGAAACAGCCGGCGAGGTGCTTACTTACCAAGGTCAGCCGATTAGCGCGTATTTTCATGCTTCCAGCGGCGGCGATACGGAAAACAGTGAGGATGTCTGGAATGAACCGCTGGAATATATCCGTGCCCGGGAAGATCCCGCGGATTTGAACAGCAAATATTACAATTGGACGGTTACCTACTCGGCGGCACAACTGACTCAGGTTATTAATGAGAAACTGCAAGGATTGTCCAATGCCGTCCCCTATTCTGTCTTTGCTCAGGTTACCGATTTACAGGAAGTCCAGCGCACTGCGTCCGGGCAGCGGGTTAAACGGCTATTGATCGAAGGGCTTGACGCCGCGGGAAATCCTGTCCAGGCGGAGATATATAATGCCGACCGGGTGCGGATGGCCCTGGGGTTGAACAGCTCTCTTTTCTCAATGCAAAAAGAGGTTGACGCCAACGGCTTATTGAGTAGCGTAGTGATTAGCGGCAGCGGATTGGGGCACGGGCTCGGGATGTCCCAGTGGGGCGCCTCCGGCTTGGCCGCGCAAGGTTATAATTACCGGGAAATTTTGCAATACTATTATACAGGTGTTGAGCTGGTAAGTAATTATGGGGTTTGAGTGCCGGAAAGTGGTTAGCCGATGAAGTTAACCGATTTTATATATCATCTGCCTGAAGAACTGATTGCCCAGGAACCGGCGCTTAATCGAGATGAATCGCGTCTGCTGGTGCTGCACAGAAATGGCGCCGGGTCCGAACACCGATTGTTTAAGGATTTGGGCGATTATCTGCGTCCGGGCGACACGCTGGTGATTA
>WQUS01000187.1 GCA_009781965.1 Bacillota bacterium
TCGAACCTCGAACCTCGAACTTCGAACCTCGAGTTAACCGTGCGCTCATACTCTTCGAGAAATCGCTTACGGTTAATAACTTTACGGGCTTGGGCTACGGGTACTAACAAACGTTACTGGTCTGACCAGTAACTGACCAGCAATTTTCGTTTTCTTTTTGTTTTCTTTCAGACTGGCAGGATTGTTTGCCCCTGTGATATAATGTCACTGTTTGAACCGAGAAATGAAGATGGGGGCTGGGGCGTGATGGATCTTTGGCAAGCCGTAGTATTGGGGATTGTACAGGGTTTGGGCGAATTTCTGCCGATTTCAAGTTCCGCCCATTTGGTGCTGGTGCCTTGGCTGATGGGCTGGTCCTATGGCGGGCTGACCTTTGATGTGGCTCTGCATGTAGGCACCTTGGTTGCAATTGTCGCTTTTTTCTGGCGCGACTGGCTGGTACTGCTGTCCGACGGACTGAGGCGCAAGAAAACCAAGGAAGGCCGGCTGTTCTGGTATTTGGTTTTGGCCACCATCCCAGGCGCGCTAACCGGTTTTTTTCTTGAGGATCTGGCCGGAACGGTTTTGCGTAACCCGCTGTTAATCGGTATTTTGCTGATGGTGATGGGCGTTGTTTTACATTGGGCCGATACGCGGTCGCCGGCAGGCAAAAAACTGCCGGATATGAGGTTAAAGGAAACCTTTCTGATTGGGCTGTCCCAGGCTTTGGCCATCTTGCCTGGCGTTTCCCGCTCCGGGATTACGATGACCACGGGCCGGCTTTTAGGTCTGACCAGGGAAGCTTCAGCCCGTTTTTCTTTTTTGTTGGCTACGCCCATTATTGCCGGCGCCGGGCTGAAAAAACTGACGGAAATATCTGCTGCCGATCTGACGCTGGCCTTTATAGTGGGCGTGGCCGTGTCCGCTGTGGTCGGTTTTTTGGCCATCAAGTTTCTGCTGCAATACCTGTCCCGGTTTAGTTACGCTTTATTCGTCTGGTACCGGTTGCTGGTGGGGGCGCTGGTAATTGTGATTTATCTGCTTAGGTAATGAATTGATTAAAAATTGATTAAAATAAGATTTACTTTATAGAAACCGGTCCCGGACCGGTTTTTTTGTTACTGATGCAGAAGGAATTAAATGTAAATTATGGAATAGGTATACTGTAGAAGGGGAGGTGCGGCGAGATGGCGGCGTCCAGAAACAAGCAGGAGGAAATCCGCTGCGAAATAATCGGCATCACTTTGTTGGCTCTGGCGGCGCTGACATTAATCAGTGTGCTGAACCCGGCGGTAGGATTACTGGGCAGTTTGCTTAACCGGGCGATCAATGCCCTGGCCGGTGAGGGCAGGTATCTTTTCCCTCTATTATTGGCAGTGTTTGGTATTAAGATGCTGTATCTGAAAAGCAGAATCAAAAAAAACATTAATTTGTACGGGGCGATTATCGCCTTGCTGGCGGCGCTGACCGTACTGCACATACCGATACCCAGGCATTACATTTTAGACGCCGCCATCCGTGGTGAAGGCGGGGGACTCCTTGGCGGGATCATTTATTATGTGCTGGTGAATTCCTTTGGCTCTTTGGGCGCCTACATAGTGCTTTTCGCTATGTTGCTGGTATCAGTGCTGATGTTAACCAATCAGTCCGTAACGGTGTTGTTTAGGAATATGTTCCGTAAAGCTGTCGGAACGCTAAAAAAAACAATATGCATCATTGATAATTATCTTTTTACCGTGGTGGAAGAAACCGAAGAGCATTGGGAAAGCGCCGAGCGGTCGCAACCGGTGGCGGAAGACAAAAATGAACATGAAAGTAATCCGCACCGGCAAATAGGTTTGGCAGCCAATAGTCCGGTTAAAATGGTTGATCAGCATAAAAAAGAAAAAAAATCTAATGTTGTTTATTATCGTCCGCATGCCCAGGCGGATGCCGGGCTAAGCGTTGCGGCATCTGTGCCGGAGGAAGCGGCTCCGGACCAGGACCCTGCCCCGGAGCCGGTTGTGCCGATTGAGACCGGTCACGCCCCCGAATTTCCGGTCCCGATTGATGAAACCATGCGCGGGGTACTGCCGCCGCTTTCTATATTGACCAAACCGGTGCGGGGAAAAATCAGTAAAAATAATCAGGATATTGCCGATAATATAAAAAGACTGGAAGCAATCCTGGCCTCTTTTGGGATCAGGCTGCGGGTGACTAAAGTCTCCAAAGGGCCGGTGATCACAAGATATGAGGTACAACCGCCGCCCGGGGTCAAAGTAAGCCGGATTGTCAGTTTGGCTGACGATATTGCCTTGGGCATGGCGGCGTCGGACGTGCGTATTGAGGCGCCGGTGCCGGGTAAATCGGTAGTGGGTATAGAGGTGCCGAACCGGGAAGTGGCAACGGTGTATCTGCGTGAACTGGTGGAAACAGTGGAGTTTCAGCGTTCCCCGTCATTTTTGACCATGGCTTTGGGTAAGGACGTGGCGGGTAATCCCATTTTGGACGACTTGGCCCGGATGCCCCACTTGCTGATTGCCGGCGCTACCGGAGCGGGGAAAAGCGTGTGCTTAAATACTTTGATTGCCGGCATCCTGTTCAAGTCCCCTCCCGAGCAGGTGAAATTCCTGATTATTGATCCCAAAATGGTGGAGCTGACCACTTTTAACGGTATTCCGCACCTGGTGTCGCCGGTGGTGACTGATCCCAGAAAAGCGGCTACTTCTTTGCGCTGGGCCGTTAAAGAGATGGAATACCGGTATGAATTGTTCGCGGTTGCCGGAGTGCGGGATCTGGCCCGGTACAATGGCCTGCTGCTGCGGGAAGGCAAGACGCCTTTGCCGCACCTGATTATTATTATTGATGAATTGGCTGATTTGATGATGGTTTCCCCGGCGGATATGGAAGATGCGATCTGCCGCTTGGCTCAGATGGCCAGGGCTGCGGGCATCCATCTGGTGGTGGCCACTCAGCGGCCGTCGGTGGATATCATTACCGGGCTGATTAAAGCCAATATCCCGTCGCGCATAAGTTTTGCCGTCTCGTCGCAAATTGATTCCCGGACCATCCTGGACATGGGCGGCGCGGAAAAACTTTTGGGCCGGGGTGATATGCTGTATTATCCCGTAGGCGCCACTAAGCCCACCCGGGTCCAGGGGGCCTATGTTTCGGATCGGGAGGTGGAACTGCTGGTCGGCTTTTGGAGTAGAAAAGCCTGCCCCGATTACGACGGGAATTTGGAGCAGGAGGTAGCGGCGGCGGAAAATGAGCTTGAACATGATGATAAACTGCTGGCCCGGGCCGTGGAAATCTTTGTGCAAACCGGGCACGGTTCCATATCCTTATTGCAGCGGCGGCTGCGCATTGGCTACGCCAGGGCGGCCAGACTGATGGATATCATGGAGCGAAAGGGTTATGTCGGCGGTTATGAGGGCAGTAAACCGCGGACGGTTTTAATCAATCCCGAGGAGTACCGGCAGCAATTTCCCAGCCGCAACAGTGCTCAGGCCGGTAACGAGCAATAATCGTTAAAGTGTAAAAGAGGATAAATAATCCATCGTGTCGAAGGGAACGTTAACTTTACAGGAGATTTTACAGGAGATGTGCTCAGTTTGGAGTTAGTATGCTGAATGTACAAAGATAAAGAGATCACTGAACTGTTCGATGAGTCCGGGAGCCAGATTCCCATGGTGGATCTCCGTTCTCCCGGCGAATTCGCCGAAGCGACGATCCCTGGCGCTTACAATGCGCCGCTTTTGGATAATGATGAGCGGGCGCTGGTGGGCAAAACATATAAACAGGCTAGTCCCGACCGGGCCAGAGAATTGGCGATGGAAATTGTGGCTCCAAAGCTGCCCCGGTTTGTTAAAACCGTTAAAAGTATTGCCCCGGGGGGAGAAGTGAATATTTTTTGCTGGCGCGGCGGCGAACGAAGCCGTTTCGCGGGCCTTATTCTGGACTTTATGGGCCTTAAAGTTAACCGTCTCAAAGGCGGTTTTAAAGCTTACCGCCATTATGTGCTGGCCTACCTAAACGGGACCTTGCCCCACCGGGCCATTGTGCTCCACGGCCTGACCGGGGTAGGAAAAACCGAGCTGCTGCTGGCGCTGGAACGGGCCGGCTATCCTGTTTTGGATCTGGAAAAATTGGCGGCGCACCGGGGTTCGGTTTTTGGGAAAATCGGACAACCGGCGTCTCCGGGGCAGAAAATGTTTGAAGGGCAAATTCAAGATTGCTTGCGGCGCTTGGAGAAAACGGGCGTTTTTGTGGTGGAGTGTGAGAGTAAGCGACTGGGTAATTTATTGGTGCCGGATACGGTGCTGAACGCGATGCATAGCGGGTACCGGGTGCTTGTATATGCTCCCGTTCCTTTACGGGTGCGCCGCATTAAGAAAGATTATTTTACGGCAACGGAAGGCAATTTGCAAACTTTGCGCGAGGCCATCCAAAGACTGGCCAGGCATTTGGGCGGCGGCAAGACGGAAGAGTTAAACAGCCGGCTTGAGGCGGGAGAAGTGGAACAGGTAATTAATTTTTTACTGACGCATTACTATGATCCATTGTATAAATACCCTGGCGGCCCTGATAGTGATTATGATTTGTCTGTGGCGGTCGAGGATGTTGCGCAAGCGGCGGCAGTGATTGGTAAATGGTTGAACCGGTTGCCGGAATATAAACAGCGGGGAGTGATGGGCTAGGTAATGGCACTAGGAGAAAAATTGCGTACTGCCCGGAAAGAAAAAGGACTCACCCTGACCGAGGTGGAAACCGAAACCAAAAACCGTCAGAAGTATATTCTGGCTTTGGAACACGAAGAGTTTGACGTGTTGCCCGGAAAAGTTTATGTAAAGGGATTTATGAGAACCTACGCCCGTTTTTTGGGGCTGGACGGCGATGCTTTGGTTAAAGAGTTTGAAGAACTTTCTCA